>JANXNM010000808.1 GCA_025354065.1 Synechococcales cyanobacterium 340R_concoct_173_sub
CTTGGGGCACAACTTTGTGGGAACCGAACAGATTCTCTTAGGTCTGATCGGCGAAGGAACAGGTGTGGCAGCCAAAGTTCTGAAATCCATGGGGGTCAACCTCAAGGATGCTCGCATCGAAGTGGAAAAAATTATTGGTCGGGGATCGGGATTTGTCGCTGTCGAAATTCCCTTTACTCCTCGTGCCAAGCGAGTGTTGGAATTGTCTCTTGAAGAGGCTCGTCAACTCGGTCACAACTACATCGGTACAGAGCATCTGCTTCTCGGTCTGATCCGTGAAGGGGAAGGCGTTGCTGCACGAGTATTAGAGAATCTCGGTGTCGATCTTTCTAAAGTCCGTACCCAAGTCATTCGGATGCTGGGCGAGACTGCAGAAGTCGGTGCTGGTGGTGGATCTGGTGGACGGACCAAGACTCCAACCTTGGATGAGTTTGGGGTGAACTTGACTCAATCGGCGATGGACGGAAAACTAGATCCGGTCGTCGGTCGTGAGAAAGAAGTCGATCGGGTGATTCAAATCTTGGGTCGTCGAACAAAAAACAATCCCGTCCTCATCGGTGAACCTGGTGTGGGTAAGACGGCGATCGCAGAAGGCCTAGCTCAGCGAATAGCCGACCAAAATGTCCCGGATATTTTGGAAGAAAAGCGTGTTATGACCTTGGATGTTGGCTTGCTCGTCGCAGGGACCAAGTATCGAGGTGAATTTGAAGAACGCCTCAAAAAAATCATGGACGAGATCCGCTCTGCCGGAAACGTCATCTTGGTAATTGATGAAGTTCACACTTTGATTGGTGCAGGTGCCGCAGAGGGTGCGATCGATGCCGCCAATATTCTCAAGCCTGCTTTGGCTCGGGGTGAATTGCAATGTATTGGTGCCACAACTCTGGACGAATATCGTAAACACATCGAGCGGGATGCGGCCCTAGAGCGTCGTTTCCAGCCTGTAATGGTGGGTGAACCTTCAGTCGAAGAAACCATCGAAATTCTTCAAGGCTTGCGCGATCGTTATGAAACGCACCACAAACTGATCATTTCGGACGAGGCGTTGGAAGCAGCAGCGACACTGGCCGATCGATATATTAGCGATCGTTTCCTACCAGACAAGGCGATCGATTTGATGGACGAAGCTGGATCTCGTGTCAGGTTGGCAAGATACCAGCGCTCTGCTGAAGAGAAGGAACTTGATGCAGACCTGAAGAAACTGCTGAAGGAAAAAGACGATGCAGTGCGAAATCAGGACTTCGACAAAGCAGGTGCCTTACGCGATCGAGAGGGAGAAATCCGTCAACAATTGAAAGACAAGAGCCAAGAGCGTAAAGACGCAGCGGCTGAGAAAGATGCTCAGAAGCCAATTGTTACTGAGGAAGACATCGCCCACATTGTCGCTTCTTGGACAGGAGTTCCTGTTAGTAAGCTGACGGAATCTGAATCCGAAAAGCTGCTCCATATGGAAGACACGCTACATACGCGCCTTATTGGTCAAGATGAAGCGGTGAAAGCAGTTTCTCGGGCCATCCGTCGAGCAAGAGTTGGGCTTAAGAATCCCGATCGTCCGATCGCATCCTTTATCTTTTCGGGTCCAACCGGAGTCGGTAAAACGGAACTAGCCAAGTCCTTGGCGGCCTATTTCTTTGGTTCAGAAGAGTCAATGGTTCGCCTGGATATGTCTGAATACATGGAGCGCCACACCGTCTCGAAGCTGGTGGGTTCTCCTCCTGGCTACGTCGGCTATAACGAAGGCGGTCAGCTCACTGAAGCGGTTCGCCGTAAGCCTTACACGGTGTTGTTATTCGACGAAATCGAAAAGGCGCACCCTGATGTGTTCAACATGTTGCTCCAAATTCTAGAAGATGGTCGTTTGACTGACTCTAAGGGCCGCGTCGTAGACTTCAAGAACACCTTGATTATCATGACCTCAAACATTGGGTCTAAGGTGATTGAGAAGGGTGCGAATACACTTGGGTTTGACTTTGCCACTGAGGATCCAAATGAATCTCAGTACAACCGTCTGAAATCGCTGGTTAACGAAGAGTTGAAGCAGTACTTCCGTCCAGAATTCCTCAATCGTCTCGATGAGATTATTGTCTTCCGTCAATTGACGAAGGATGAGGTGAAGGAAATCGCGGAAATCTTGCTGAAAGACATCTTCAAACGATTAACCAAGCAAGGCATTAGCCTCAAGGTAACGGACAAGTTTAAGGATCGTCTTATCGAAGAAGGCTACAACCCAAGCTACGGTGCTCGTCCATTGCGTCGCGCTATTATGCGACTTCTAGAAGACTCACTTGCCGAGGAGATTCTGTCCGGTCGCGTTAAGGACGGAGACACAGCAGTTGTTGATGTCGATGAAGCGGGCCAAGTCAAGATCCTTAATGATTCGCTGGATGGTGCTGCACCGGAACGTGAATTGATTGCTCAAGGTGCTGAGTAAACGATCGATTCAAGCATGTTTTAGTTGTGTCTAATTTCTTACAGACGATTGAATAAATTAAAAAAGTGAGTCCGTTTGTTGGCTCACTTTTTCATTGAATTACTAAAAGATTTACCTTTAATGGAATCAATAAATACTGAGCATGAATTTACGCAACTGAAGTAAACAACGCTCGTTTTTTATTGAAGTTCATAACTCTAATGAGATTCTACATTCAACACTTTAGGCTCCCGCTAACTCGGCAACACCTGGGCAACGTGATCCAATGGATTAACCTGGGTGAGAAAAATATTAGTATCTTCCGCACTCATCGGCTTCGAGAATAAATACCCTTGGCCATATTCACATTTCAACATCTTTAGCTGAGCCAATTGTTTAGTCGTTTCCACCCCTTCCGCGATCACATCCATACCTAAATTCCAGGCAAGAGTAATAATAGTTCGTACCAGCTCCAGCTTCTCGCCATCAGTATCGACACGGCTGATGAACGATCGGTCAATTTTCAAGATGTCCATCGGAAAACGATAGAGATAGCCTAGTGAAGAATACCCGGTCCCAAAGTCATCTACCGAAAGCTGAATGCCCATTGACTTCAACTGAAGCAGCGTATCCATTGCCGACTCAGTATTCTCCATAATGGCTGTTTCCGTGATCTCTAGCTTCAGGCAAGCCGGACTCAAACCCGTCTCCTTCAAAACATCCCGCAGCAGCTCAATGGTCCCGCGCTGAGAGAATTGACGGCTCGACAGATTCACGCTGATGCTTAAACGACGATGCTGAGGATAAAGACGCTGCCACTCGCTGAGCTGGCGACAAGCCTCCCGTAGAATTAACTGACCCATAGGCAAAATCAATCCTGTCTCCTCCGCGATCGGAATGAAATCTCCCGGCGAAATCATCCCGCGTTCTGGGTGCATCCATCGAACCAGCGCTTCAAACCCGGCCAAACGTCCTGTTGTTAAAGAAACGATCGGCTGATAGTAAACAACAAACTCCTCACGTTCGACAGCACGACGAAGATCATTTTCAAGCTGCATTTGGAGCATCGCTTGATTGTGCATCTCGGTATCAAAGACTTCATGGCAAGCTTTTCCCAATGCCTTCGCTCGATACATCGCAATATCGGCCCCGCGTAACATATCTTCCGTATATTCAAAATCCGTACTACTCAGGGCAATTCCGATACTTACCGTCGTGAAAACTTCATGACCATTGAGATTAAAAGGACGGGACAGCTCAAGATGAATGCGCTCCGCAACTTGATGGGTGGACGACTCATCCTGAATATTATCCAGTAAAATTGTAAATTCATCCCCACCCAAACGGGCCACCAAATCCGATCGTTTCACACAAACTTCGAGCCGACGTGCGATCGCAATCAAGAGCTGATCCCCAACCAGATGGCCCAGACTATCATTGATCACCTTAAAGCGATCGAGATCTAGAAACAAAACTGCAAACAGATTATTTTCCTGCTCTCGACTGCGGGCAATCACATGTGTTAAGCGCTCTGTAAACAACAAGCGATTCGGCAACCCCGTCAACGGATCATGAAACGCATTCCGTCGAAGTTGCTCTTCTGCCTGTTTGCGTTCTGTTACTTCCCGCATGACCGACACAAAATGAGTCACTTGCCCATGCTCGTTGCGAATGGGTACAGTATTCATATCAGCCCAGAAATAACTCTGATTTTGATGATGGAAAATTAATTCCGCTTTAGCCGACTCATGATTTTTAAGCGCTGTACGAATCCGATCGAGTTCTTCGAGATCAGTCTTTGGCCCAACTAACAACTCCGCCGATCGGCCAATCACATCAGCCGCCCGATAACCCGTTACTTTTAAAAATGCTTCATTGATATAAACAATCCGAAGTCCTAACGGATCAACATCGCCTTCCACTTGAGAAATCATCACCATTTCATTGGCATTAACCACAACCGATTCCAAAAGCCGCAGATATTCTTCGAGCCATTTGCGCTCCGTAACATCGGTCACAGTAATCAAAGTGGCGATCGGATCACCTTCATCATTGTGAAGCGGAGTTGAATTAACCTCAGCCCAAAATTGACGACCATCTTGGCGACGCAATTGTCCCTCACGCCAGTCACGAGAAGCAGAGGGCAACGCAGCATCTGTCGGAGGGCTAAAAAATGACCACCCTTCTATTAAGGAAAGAAAATCATAAGCTGGGAATCCAATCATCTCAGACGCAGAACATCCCACCAGTTTGGCTAAGCGAGAATTTGCATGAATAACACGATCGTGTAAATCCGTAACAATCACCCCATCATTTAAATTCTCAATGACTGTTTTGAGAATAAAATCATCTCCAACAGGATGATTTTGAGGGACGATCTGTGGAGTACTTTCCAAATGCTCTACTGATCGCTGAGTCAAAATGTTCAAACCTTTACTCACCACAATATCTTAACCCGCTCTTATGCTACTAAAGTCAGTGAATATATAAAAAAAAATACCGAATTACCATTGCTAACTAAAAACATTTACTGAAGACAGGAGAACATTTGTGCGTTTGCTGCAATATAGACATTATGATTCATAGTCCCCAGCTTTGATCGAGAAATAGCTTTTAAAACAAGAAATATTCATCGAATATCTACGATAATGCCATATTTCACAATCCTACATTTCATCGATCGACACAAGTAATCGTTAAAAGCCAACGATCTAATAACTAGGCAGGTTCCGATGGGAAATCCGATCGCAAGCAATAAATAAATTTAATCAATAAATGGGCGATCGCCGTTGGATTATTTTGCGGGAGACCATGGCCTGCCTCAGGAATGACCATCAACTCAGCCCCTGAAATTTGCTGTTCATAGGTCTCACAGTGCCAAGCAGGAATAGTGTCGTCATCCTCAGCGGCTAAAATAAGAGTCGGCGCAACAATGACAGAAATATGCTTTTCAACGGTATCGATCGCATCTTCCGGTCTAAGGCGATCGACCAAAAAAGATCGGGCCGCAGGTTGACGATTGAGTTCACGACGCGCCCAACAGACTAGTTCTAGCGTTTTTGTCTGACGGAATAGTATCGCTACAGGCTTCAGGCACCAAAGTAACGCATCAATAACAGGCGTTTGCCACAGTACCGGACGCATCCAGTTATATCGTCCACAGAATGAATCATCCCGGATGCCCGCTGGAGCCACTAGACATAAGGCGCTGACCTGATCTGGATAAGCAATGGTGTAAGCAGCAGACACCCAACCCCCGAAGGAGTGGCCAACCAAAACACAAGATTCCAAGCCCAATTGCTCTAAAACGGCCCGCAAAAATGCCACTTCTTGGGCCACAGTGTAAGCGACGGGAGGCTTAGACGATGCCCCGAAACCGAGCAAATCCAATGCAATCAGATCGATCGCACTACCATTATCATTGCCATTATTTAAGGAATGATCTAAGGGGAGCATCTGGGAGATCTCTGCCATTACGCCTTGCCAATTTGCACTATCTCCGAGGAAGCCATGCAACAAAACAACAGGTGTTCCTTGATATCCCGATCGTCGATACGCCGCCTGCTGAGCTTTGGGAATCTCTGGAATACCTTGCAATATGACCGGAATAAACTGTAGTGGAAATTCTAACTGAGATTTCTTTTGGTCAGATGAAGATTCAGTATGAAAATCTGATGGCTTTGATCGGGGCATATTTAGGTGTTCTCTAAAATTTTCTAAAACGGAAATAAAGTTTTCAACTAGAACTATCAGTGTGAATAGTTCCTTTCTATACTGAAGACATACTGAAGGTCTATAGATTAGGATATTTAGTAATTAGTTTTTGCGGCTCAATGATTTGAGCGCGGAGAGAAAACAGAATGTCAATTAAGAGTGCTGCCCGTTTTTTATCTGCTGCATCTCGTGATCAGGAGATGCGCGATCGATTCAAAGCAGTTCAATCGCCAGAGGATTTCCTGTGTGTTTCCCGAGAAATGGGTTATAGCTTTACAACCGCAGACCTCAAAAAAATTATCACCCTAAAAAGCCGAAATATTCAAGTTCGACGCACCACAGGAGTCTGGCGTTGGTTACGGGAGGTAAATTGGGTTGACCGCCATTCATCTTAGCTCTTGAATCCTAGCTTACGAATACTGGTACCCTCACCCTAAACGATCGGGCTTAACCTTCCTCAACTCTTACCTGTTACAACTGTGTTTGAGCTTCTACCGCTTTCCGCAATCGATCGACATCGCTGTGGAGTCCGTAGGTATCCAAACGATAGCTTAACGGATAGGCGATCAAGCGTGCAGTGCTGTGGAACAGGGTATCAATTTCGATTAGCCCATTTTCCCGTAGAGTATTGCCCGTTGCAACTAGATCTACGATCGCTTCGGACATTCCAGTAATCGGTCCAAGTTCGACCGAGCCGTGGAGTGGAACAATTTCTACAGGCAAATCTAATCCATCAAAATAATCTCGTGCGCAATGAACAAAAGACGAAGCAACCCGTCCCTGCATGGGTAACTCTAAAGACGATCGGTAAGGGCTAGAGGCTTTGACGGCCACGGACAATCGGCAACCTCCAAACTTTAGATCTAATACTTGAGCCACATTGGGTTTCTTTTCTCGAATGACGTCATAACCCACTACACCGAGCTGCGCTTGACCATATTCGACATAAACTGGAACATCTCCATTCCGAACCAAGAGTGCTTTGGCGCGTCCTGTGGGTTCCACAATTTGCAACTGACGACATCCCGGCTCTAAAAAACCACTGAAGTCTAAGCCAATTGATTGAAAAAGTTTGATACTTTCCTTGAGCAGAGAGCCTTTAGCAAGGGCGATCGTTAGCATATAAATCTCTTTTTAGTTGTCTTTATTTTAGAATAGCGAGAATCGGGCTACATTTGAGGCGATAGACTAAGAGGCTTGCGCAAAGATGCAAATTTTGTTAGTCGATGACGAAATCGAAATGGCTCAGCCCGTTGCTCAAATTTTACAGCGAGAGGGTTATGAAGTCTCAATGGTACATGACGGGACAATGGGCAAGCAAATGGCGAGTCTTGGAAGCTTCGACCTTCTCATTTTGGACTGGATGTTGCCTGGAGTATCAGGGCTGGAAATTTGTCGATCGCTGCGACAGAAAGGCAATATGACCCCTGTTTTGTTTTTGACGGCAAAAGATACGCTGGACGATCGGGTGAATGGCCTGGATGCGGGTGCTGATGATTATTTGATCAAGCCCTTTGAATTGCGTGAATTACTCGCTAGAGTGCGCGCCTTATTGCGTCGTCCCAGCCAAATTAGCCAAGTCGCGGAACCCATCTCGACTCCGCCCACTCTTAAGGTTCAAGATTTGGAACTTAATGTGAACGATCGGATGGCTCATCGATCGGGACGGGGCATTGATCTTTCTGAGAAGGAAACGCAACTTTTGGCTTATCTAATGCAGTTTCCCAACCAGCTTCTAACTCACGATCGGATTTCAGCTCATCTATGGAAATTGGAAGAACGTCCGGCCAGTAATGCCCTAGCCGCCCAAATTAGATTGCTCCGACGTAAAATTGAGAGTCCCGGCAGCCCCGAATTAATCCACACCGTCTATGGAAGAGGATACCGATTTGGATCCATGGATGAGGGCACACCAGAATAAAAAATATCAGGATTGAACATGTTCAGATTGGTCCTCGATCGTTCTCAGGCAACGCCTTACCCGTCCGGCTTACCCGTCCAAAGAATGGCAGATCGATCGATCGTCCTTGCCATAACCGCAGCATTAGCCCCAGGTTTAAGACAAAATATCCCGATGTAAATAGGCTACTGACAACCAAAAGCGGCAGTTTTAAAGCGTCTATATTTTCTACCCCGACCTCTAACATCACCGTTCCAGCAAACCAAGTCAGCATCAACTTCATAGCTAAACGGCTCAGGGCAAGCTCAGATGGCGATGCTTTGGGATTACTGAGGGTCCACAGCGATAACCCTGCCCCAAACACAGGCATTAAATAAAACAGAAGCATCATATTTTTGATTTCTTTGCGATCGAAAGATTCGCTCATGCTGGAATTGGGTGAAAGTAAGCAGTTCTATCGGTAATAATAGAGGTTCGGTTCGGTTTTAGTGACACAAAATGCAGAGCACCATGCAAGAAATCAGCATCCAGCCTAATTCCGCGCAGCTTAGTTCCGCGCAGCCTAGTTCCGCAGAGCCGAACAAAAGTAGGTGGTTAGGCTGGTGGAATGATTTATCAACCGCAACGAAAGCTGGCGGCATAGTTTTTGCATTGCCCGTGATTGTCCTGAATATTTGGGCGGCATCTGCGATTTTCAATTATTTCAACTCATTGTTGGTAATTGTGATCGCTGCATCGCTATTGGCATTTTTGCTCAATTATCCAGTGAATCTACTTCAAATTAAAGGCACTAATCGGGAAAGCACTTCGATCGTGGTCTTTTTGCTATCTGTATCAATTTTGCTTGGGCTGGGCGTGACGTTGGTGCCGTTAGCCTTGCAGCAGGCTCAGCAATTGATCTTGAGTTTGCCGAAGTGGATTGATTCTGGAAAGCAGCAGCTCTTGCTTTTTAATATGCAGCTCGAAGGTCTGGGATTTCCACTCAACCTGGACACTCTGACGGATCAAGTGGTCGATCGGCTCAAGAGTCAACTGCAATCGATTACGGAACAGGCGTTAAGCTTGGCGCTGTTTACCGTTACCAGCTTGATTGATTCTCTGTTGACATTAGTGTTGACGTTTTATTTACTGCAACATGGCGATGAACTTTGGGAAAGCCTAATTTCCTGGTTGCCGGGTAACCTCCGTGCGCCGTTTTCCCAAACCCTACGTCAGAGCTTTGAGAAATTTTTCTTGGGCCAGTTTATTTTGGCAACGTCTTTGGGTTCATCGTTAACCTTTGCCTTTCTGTGGTTGCGAGTGCCCTTCGGGTTGTTGTTTGGCTTAACGATCGGCACCATTGCCTTAGTCCCGTTTGGCGGCTCTGTTGGGATTGCGATCGTGACTCTCTTGGTGGCGTTGCGCGATATTTGGCTAGGCGTAAAAGTTCTGGCAACCGCCGTTTTGGTGCAGCAGATCATTGAAAACATCGTCGCGCCTCGGGTTTTGGGTAGCATTACGGGCCTGAATCCGGTGTGGGTGTTTATTTCAATTTTGACCGGAGTCCGAGTGGGTGGATTACTGGGGGTGATTATTGCGGTGCCGACAGCGGTGGTGATTAAGGCGGCCTTGGAAGCAATTCGGGTGCCGGAAGCAAAAGATGAAACCTTGCCTGCTCTGGTTGAGACACGCCTCACGACCGAAACTCCGGGCGTATCAAAGCATTAAGACTGAGAATTAATATTTTGAGAGTGTTAAGACAACGTGCGAGTTTTGGAGTGGGCTTCTAAACTAGAGAGCAACACATGTTTTATCTCGCCTATTGCACGCCTAGCCCCAACTCCTAAGTCCTAACTTCTATGACTAACCCAAACGCGAATCCTGTCAATCCGAATACGGCCCCAAAAGGAAATGCTGCGATCGACCATACCGTGAACGGCTTGATGCTTCAGCGGGGCGGGGAGGAATTAGTTCTGGAAAAACTAGACGATCGCTTCACCGTCACGGCGACCACCAAAGACGAAGTGCCCCAACTCGCAAGCCAAGTCGCAGCCCAGGTGAGTAAAAATCGTCTGCCTAAAATGTCTGAGTTTGTGGTAGAACCGGGCGATCGGGATGCGGCCATGAAAACCATGCGTCAGTCAGACCTGGTTCAGTACGCCAGCCATGTTTACCAATTTAAAGACGATCCAGCCTCGCGGGTCTACCTGACTAATCGCCTTACCATTCAATTCGTCGCCAATCTTAAGGCCGAGGCAATGGCCGCCATCACAACTCCGTTAGGTTTGACCCAGATTAAAGCGATCGTAGGATTAACCAATGCTTACGTTTATGAGGTGGCATCGGCGAGTGAAAATCCAGTTAAAGTCGCTAATGCCCTGATTCAGCGCCCTGAGGTTTTGGCAGCGGAACCCAATATTGTGGTGCCGACCCAAGCTCATTATCGTCCCAAGGATTCG
>JANXNM010000851.1 GCA_025354065.1 Synechococcales cyanobacterium 340R_concoct_173_sub
TCGTCGGATGCAAATGCTGACGGAAATTGGAGCCGAAAATAACACGACGACTCTTGTGATGATGCCCACTGAGTTCATCAACATGGCAAGAACGATCGCCCAAGGTTCAACTCCAAGTCCCACCATAAACCCAGTCCCTGAGACTGTTCCAGTTAATGCGATCGTTCGGACGGCTGAAGAGAGCTAGACCATGAAATTACGCAGACGCGAGTGATTGTATTTCGGCTTAAGCGATTGATGAAGCGTAAACATCGATCTAGAGAAAGCTGCGATCGTTCTTGGGAAAAGATTACGTATTGAATTGATTTAAGTGCGATCGGCAAAAATTCATTATCCTAGGAGCATCTCTCCTAATCTAGTTGCATGTCAGATTTTCAATGTTATTTGGGATGTAATGTTGATAACAGTGTTTGGCTCAATACAGACTTCTCCACTAGATATTTTAGTATTAATCTTATCTTTAATAGTTGGACTAATTTTTATTATCTTACTTAGATCTTCAAGATCCTTAAAAGGTCGTTTTTCAATCAATGTATCGATTGCTTTATCTTTCATCCATGTTCCTTTTAGAGCAATTTTGATTTCTTGTTTTTGGGAGCTATTTAAATCGATCGATTTTTTAACAATTTGTGTCCCCGTAACTACTTTATCACTTTGAATAATAACTACTTTATCACTTTGAATAAAATGAATATTCTGTAGCTCTAACTTACGTTGCAAAAGTGTAGGGCAAGAAGGCGCAATCATAAATGCTAAATCATACGAATCAGAAGCTGATCCCCTAAACCCGACATCCTGTAGCCATTGGCTAAATGTATCTAAATGGCTGCTCAAAAGCTCATAATTTTTTGCTTCTCCAAAACATCTACCAACAGCAACACCATTATGAAGTAATTCCACATAGCAGTCAAAAGCATGTTTTTCAAGAATAGTTGTTGTTGAAACTTCAGATAAGGTATACGATTTCTGCGTTAAAAAATTCTTCCAATGTTGACGTGACTGAGCTGCGACCAAATCACGAGCTTTCCCTTCAAAATTCTGCTCTGGTGCTTCTTTAAAATATTTCTCATAAATTTCAAGTATAGCCCTTGAATATTCCTGACAAAAACCTCTCAAGGTTAAGTCGGATTTCAATGAGATTTGTTCAATTTCTAACCATGCAACATTAAAATCTTTATATCCTTTAAAAGCTCCTTTAATTCGATTATTTATCTTGCTCTTAATCATTTCAAATTCAGATTGATACCCAGTATTCAAATTGACAACATTTTGAGAAACAAGACTTTCGATCACTGGATCATCACGAAACAAATCTTTAACATTCTCATTAGTTCCTACTAAGTAAACAAACAGTCGTATCTCCGATTTGAATCGCGCTCTTACTCCCTTGAGCAAAGACCTGATAACAACTAGCGTTTGTTGCCTTTCCTTCGATTGATTTTCTAAGCCATCTAATTCATCAATTAAACAAACAAATACGTGATGTGGAGCGACTCTCCAAATTCCATCAAACGTATCAAATAGGAACTCCAGCAAATTAATGGGAGTTGAAGAAAATAGTTTTATAAAATTAGAACGCAAGAATTGTAATTTATTCGCTGAAACAAGTCGATTCACATCATCTGGATTGAGATATCCTCCTAAAATATTTTTAGCTCTTTCTTGTACTAAATATTCTGTCGTGTGGAGTAAATTCCAAAAAATATCAGCTAAAATATAGCAATAAAACTTTATATTAAAAGGAAAATCTCCTCCTAAGTTCAATATGTCTGTAATTGGAAATCTACTTATAATAAATTTGTTCTGATAATTAGAATTAGCTTTAATTAACTCATCCAAGTATACGAGAAGAGATGTTTTCCCACTTCCCTTCATAGCTGTAATAATTCTAAAAGTGAAGAATCCGCCATGGAAGCTATGCTTTAAGTCATCCTCAAGGAGTTCGGTAATATTATTTATTTTTCGGCCAGATAAACTTATTGCAGTTGATCCCTCCCCTAAAGATTTTGGACTTCTTATATTTCGCTCGATCCAAATATCTTCGATGAAACCTTCCCCTGAGCTAATACTCATAAGAAAGTTTTGAATATTCTTTTTCTTTCCAGCATCTTCAGGCATTACTGTTACTCAATCCATTGAACTAGTTCTACATTTTTCTCGGTCACAACCAAAATCTCACCATTATTCTTCAGCATTTCAAAATGTTGCTCTACATCTTTTAAGGAGATGGAATTCTGTTCAGCAAACTTTTGACATAGGTCATTCTTATAAATGGTAACTACACCGCAGCCTTCTTGTTCTCTTCTTTCTTCAAAGTAAAGCTCTTTAAATTTCTTCTGAAACTCGTTCCATATCATGGCTTTGGATGTAACAACTTGTCCATGAATTTTAGAAATCTCTTGAATACATCCTAATAAAGCATTGAGAACCTTATATCCTTTAGTAGATATGAATTTATACTCAGTTTGAGCTAGATTTTGAAGAAGGACTTGATTTCCTTTTTCGGTCAGGAAAAATCGACCTTTCTTTTTAGTTGGACTGCCATCCTTGGTCGCCAACGTGATCAGGAGATTATCCAGAAGAAAATTATATATCTTGGATACCTCTGCTCCTAAATCACTTATTTCTGGACTTAAGTCCCTGATTAAGTGAGATTTGACCATTCCATTAGTAACAGTCTCCGCTTCCTCCGCTTTAGCATATGCTTTGGTATAAAGCAGATACTTCATTTGTCCTTGAGTCAGTTCCATCATATTTCCCTCTTATAATACCTATAGGTCATTTTTTGCAAAATATGTTCATCAAATAAATAATATCTTGTATTTGGCTCAATTTTGCCAATGTCGCTGTTGCCGAAGCATCCCTAAATGAAAAATCTAAAATACCTAGCACTATATTCAAAGCAAACTCAAACGCAAAACCCCGATCGTTGGCAAAAGCTACGCCATCAGATGACCATCTTAAAACAACAATTTCTCAACCCCGATCATCACGCCCAAACCATAAAAGCAACCCTAGTCGAAGTCACCAAAGTAAAATGGGAAGAGAGTTTGATGGTGAAAGCGATCGTTACCTACCTCGACAAATTCAGCGAAACACCCGACAAAGGAGCCTAGCACATGCAACTTAAGATCGACCTCCCCGACAACCTTTCCCTAAGCGAAACCACCATCCG
>JANXNM010000852.1 GCA_025354065.1 Synechococcales cyanobacterium 340R_concoct_173_sub
TCGTCGGATGCAAATGCTGACGGAAATTGGAGCCGAAAATAACACGACGACTCTTGTGATGATGCCCACTGAGTTCATCAACATGGCAAGAACGATCGCCCAAGGTTCAACTCCAAGTCCCACCATAAACCCAGTCCCTGAAGCTGTTCCAGTTAACGCGATCGTTCGGACGGCTGAAGAGAGCTAGACGATGAAATACGATCGTCTTAGGTAAAAGACTAGGAATTGAACTGATTTAGACGCGATCGACAGAAAAATTCGTTATTCTAAGGAAAGCTTTTCTAGTCTGCTGTATGCCAGAGTTTCAGGATTATTTGAACGCGATCGGTCGCCACTATGCCCAGTGGTGGAAGTTGTACACGTTGATGGATGCGCAAGGAAAGCAAAAGCAAGAATCTGCGCCGTTATTTGATTTTGGGTTGATGGCGCAGACGATCGTGCCGAAAGATGAACTTGAGCGAGACGATCGATCGCAGGAAGAAATCGAGACGTTACCCGTATTAGAAGCTCTACAGAAGTATGCGATCGATCATGTATTGCTAGTAGGGCAACCGGGTTCAGGGAAATCGACGGCGTTGGCGAGGTTGATGCTGGATTTAGTGAAGGGTGAACAGATTCCGGTTTTAGTGGAATTACGATCGTACCAGTCTTCTATTCTTGAACTGATTCGATCGGCGTTTAAACGGCATGATTTGAATCTGTCGATCGGCTCGAAATTGTGTCACCTCATTCCCAGTTTGAAGTTGCTGTAGTTAAAATATCGCCATGAGAGCAAGTGGACATGTAGTATTACGGATATATTTACAATACTTTAGCGTTCCCACGAGATTTAGTAATGAGCATACGCCCTGACAACCTAACTTTAGACAAATTGCTCCAAGGAAAACTTTTTAGGATTCCAGAATATCAGAGATCTTATAGCTGGACAACTAAACAGCGAAAGGACTTATTTGGTGACATCAAAAAGATTGCACAAAGTCAAGATTCTGAACGCCATCATTTTATGTCAACGGTTGTTTGTCTTCAAACTCGTGAGAAAGAGGAAGTTGGTGCTGATGAGTTTGGTGTTTTTCATATTGTAGATGGGCAGCAGCGTTTAACGACACTAATTATCTTGTTGAAGGCAATTGCTAAAAAACTGAGTGTTGGAGATGATACTGAGCAACGGGAAGCTACTAAGCTTTCTGAACTTCTGGTAAAAGAGAACGGAAGATTGATTCTTTTACAGACTAACCATGACAACATGCAATTATTTCGGAATTATCTAAGTAAAGGTGAAATTCCTAATGAGGAAGATTCTCAAACCTTGGCAGATCGAAATATAATCCAATCATTTAATGAGTGTTGCCAATTTGTTGACCAATGGGAGTCTGGCGCATTACAACTTTTTAAAACAATTAAGAATCGCTTGGACTTTATATTCTATGTTCTTGATGATGAGGGAACAGTTCATACAATATTTGAAGTCCTTAACAGTAGAGGGCTAGAAGTTGACTGGTTAGATAAATGTAAAAGTATGTTGATGGGCATTGCATTTGAGAAGCTGGACGATCCTGCCAAGGAAGAATGCATAGCAGAATTACAAAGTTACTGGTCAAAGATATATCAATCGATAGGTATAAAGAAGATACAAGGTCAAGAGATTTTAAGATTTGCGGCTACATTAACGGATAGTGATGGAGGAAGTAAGCTAAGCAGTGCCGAGTCCGCTATGGATTTCTTCCGGCAAGAATGTGAAAAGAATCCTAAAAATGTTGTTGATGTCTCTAACAAATTTTTAACAATTGCAAAACAGTTAGAAAAAATTATTTCCAACCCTCGGCTCAAAGCTGTTGCCGATATATCCCATGCCCGATTGTTGGGAGTGTCAATTATGCTAAATAAAAAATTGTCTAAAAATGAAAGTTCAAATATTCTAAGAGAATGGGAAAAAGTCACTTTCAAGATATTTGGAATATATAGAAGAGATGCTAGGACAAAGGTCGGAGAATATGTTCGCCTCGCTAGAGAGATATTTTTACAAGCTAGTGATCCAGATGATAATAGGTCTGGATCAGAACTATTACAGAAAGTAGCCGATTTAGGTACAGACTATCCTATTGAGAAAGCAGCAGAGCAGTTGAAAGAAACCAATTGTTATGCGGGTTGGGAAAGTGAATTAATTTATTTCCTTTTTCGTTACGAAGAGCACCTATCCAAAGAATGCGGTGGCTCGATTAGTATGGAAGAATGGGAAAAAGTTTGGAATGCATCACCATCAAGAACTATAGAACATATTCATCCACAGATTCCGAGCGATGAATGGCATGGAAAGTTTGGAACAAAGAAAGACTATATTGCAAGGCAAACACAACGTTTAGGAAATTTAATTCTTTTACCTCCAGGTGTCAATTCAACTGCCAGCAATAAAGGTTTTGTCGAGAAAAAGGTTTTGTACGAGAAGCACCGTCACCTTAAACTAATTGACGAAATTTTAAGTTTAGAAGATTGGTATATTGAGACTATGGTAAAACGCGAAGAAAAATTAATTCAATGGGCTATCAAGGAATGGAAATAGGACTTGGCATTGCCTCTCCTGAGCGGGATATGAAAACTTGAGCTTAGAATTATTTGATTAAACGTAAAGGCCATATCATCAGATAGCAATTTTTCAACCCCGATCATCACGCCCAAACCATAAAAGCAACCCTAGTCGAAGTCACGAGAACAAAATGGGAAGAGAGTTTGATGGTGAAAGCGATCGTTACCTACCTCGACAAATTCAGCGAAACACCCGACAAAGGAGCCTAGCACATGCAACTTAAGATCGACCTCCCCGACAACCTTTCCCTAAGCGAAACCACCATCCG
>JANXNM010000865.1 GCA_025354065.1 Synechococcales cyanobacterium 340R_concoct_173_sub
GCTCGAATAGAAGCCTATTTGTAGATTTAGTTTGTGGATTTAGTAATTCTTCGAGTTTTAGATCTGCTAAAGTTTCGATCGCAAGGACTTCAAAATTCTAGTTCCCCAGTCAGTTCTGGTTTGCAGATAAGTTCTAAGAACGTTTTCTTAAATTGAGTTTTACTCACTGAGGTTTGGTGTGCAGCCCGTAGACTTTACAACGCTGGTCGCAGTGCGTCACGAACTCATTAATCACAGCTTGCCCGCCCGGTTGGAGCAGGTGTATCAAGTCGATCGGTTTACCGTTTCCCTCGCACTTAGAACCATTACGGGCCGAAGTTGGTTAACCATTTCCTGGCATCCTCAAGCGGCTCGAATCCATGTTGGAGATGCTCCTCCTCGATCGCCTGATACGTTTACTTTTAGTCAACAGCTATGGCATCAGTTGGGCGGGTTGGCCTTGTGTGAGGTGGCGATCGTCAAGCCTTGGGAGCGGGTGCTGGATTTACAATTCTGTCAGCGACCGGGGGATCCGGTTTTGTGGCACCTCTACGTCGAAGTTCAAGGGCAGTATAGTAATGCGGTTTTGGTGAATGAGCAGGGTGACATTGTGACCGCTGCCCATCAGGTGAGCGCCACGCAGTCGAGTGTGCGCCCGATTCAGACCGGGGATGCTTATCAGTTGCCTCCGAGTTCAACTCAATCGATGCCGAGTTTAGAGGAAGGGTTCGATCGCTGGCATGAGCGGCTAGCCTTGGTTCCGACCGTGCTAAAAAAACTATTGGTGAAGAATTATCGTGGCTTGAGTTCGGCGCTGACTTTGGAGTTGTTGAATAGAGCGGGATTAGCGTCCGATCGGCTCAGTGAAACACTGTCAGATGATGAGTGGCGATCGTTGTTTGACAGTTGGCAAGCTTGGCATAAATGTCTGGAAGCCAACACATTTATGCCCATGATGACGACTTCGGGCTATCGGCTTTTGGGTGAATCATCGGGCGCGGGGATTTCGATTCAGACTATTTTAAATGACTATTACGGCGGCGGATTGTCTCGGCAACAGTTCGATCAAGTTCGACATCAGCTCAAAATGCGACTGAAATTGCTGCTGGGTAAGCTCCATACGAAACAAAATGGATTCCAAGCGCGGTTAGGCGAAAGCGATCGGGCCGATGAAATTCGAGGTAAAGCGGATTTGCTGATGGCGCATTTAAATGATTGGGAATTGGGCATGACTGAAATTGTGCTGATGGATTTTGAGACCGGATTACCGATGCGGATTCCGTTGGCTCCTGATCGTAATGCAGTCCAAAATGCTCAAACGCTCTATAAACAGCACCAAAAATTTAAGCGATCGCGAGATGCGGTGATACCGCTATTAATGGAGGTCAAAACCGAAATTGATTATCTTCAACAAGTCGAAACGGCCCTAACTCAAATGGAAGATTACCGATCGGGCCTTGATCTGACGGCGAT
>JANXNM010000082.1 GCA_025354065.1 Synechococcales cyanobacterium 340R_concoct_173_sub
GGAAAAGAAGCCGGATTTGCGGCCCTAGAAGCTGCCGTCGATCACCCCGCCGTCAAAATTGTCACTGCTGCGCTTAAAGGTGCGATGAGCTAGACCCGATCGGAGATTAACGTCCTTCCACTTTCCCATACTCTGCCGAAATATAAATGCCCATCGTATAATATTAGATAGATACTTAGTTTGTGAGGTGAATGATTTATGCAGACACTTGAAATCTTGAATGCTTTGCCTAGTTTAACAATAGACGATCGCTTGAAAGTTATTTTGTCAGCACTAACCTTAAATCAAGAGCAGCAATCCTATTTAACGCCCGAACAAAATCGACAATATCTTGCATTGTCTGCTTTAAGTGCGATCGATGATTATTCGTCGGGTAGTGACTTGATTGCTTTCGAGGGATTGGATGGCGAAGATTTTCTAGATTCTTAGGGATTATTGAAAGATGAATCGTGGTGAAATTTGGCTGGTGCAGCTTGATCCAACGATCGATCGTGAAATCAGTAAAACTCGTCCGGCAATCATTATAAATGATGATGCGATCGGTATTTTGCCCTTAAAAGTGATTGTCCCCATTACAGATTGGAAAGATGTCTTTGCATCTCGACCTTGGATGGTTCTGATCTCGCCAGATTTGGCTAATGGATTAGCTAAACTTTCAGGTGTTGATACATTTCAAGTTCGATCGCTTTCTGAACGAAGATTGATTCGCAAATTAGGTGTGGCAGATTCAGTTGTTATGAAAAAGATCGCAAAAGCCATATCAATGGTCTTGTCATTATAATTATGATTTTCAATTCTCTCCTTCACATCCGGATTGAATGAACCAATCGATCGATTTCTACTCTCCCTTAACCCGATCGAAACTCACATCCAGCGACGTGAACTGTGGCAAAATCTCACGGCAAAATGCTTCCGCTGCCTTCGATCGATAGCGATTTGGATTAATAATTACAGACAACATTCGTTTAATCTGTACTCCTTCGATCGGCGCACGACACAAAATTTGGGCATTCAATTCTTTTTCAATCGCACTCACCGACAAAAACGATACTCCCAAG
>JANXNM010000096.1 GCA_025354065.1 Synechococcales cyanobacterium 340R_concoct_173_sub
AAGATTAACAATATCTGGATTCTGTCGCAGGATAGTATTAGTTTTTTGGCCCGGAAACCAATTAAGTGTGTACATATTTGGACTTCGCTTTCGATATAATGCCAAAGGCAAACGATCAATGTCATGGCTAAGAAAGGTAATGATTTTTTCAGCCTTACTGTGAGGACCAATTACACTCCGATCGTCACTATTACGATTCTGAACCAGCATTGTTGAATCTACTCCAACCTCTTGTAGACCTTGATGCAGTCGATAGGCCGCCCGCGCCGCGCCCCCAGAAATATCATAGGTACTCAGGAGAGTAGTTTTCATGGTTTAGTAGCTTCCATAAAAAGTGAATCCGGCTTACGAACGTTTCCCTGGCAAACATCTAGTTCATAGGTGTTGAAGTTTGGAATAGAACTTTCATCAGCTTGACAAATATGAATGTTAATAAATCCAGATTCTATCAAAAGCCGACTGAGCGAATACCGATCATACATCCAGCGATGAACTTCTCCAGAACTACGAAAAATCCCTTCTCGAAATGCGGATTGAGCCGATCGACCCGCTACTAAAAAAACCAGGATTTCTGATATTCTATATCGAATCTTCTGGATGAGCCAGATTGGTCGTTTTAATTTTGATTTCTTTCCCATTTTTTTTTGACTTCCTGCACGGCAATTACTTAATTCAAATCCTATTCTGCTCAATATGAAATCTTCATTAGAAAGCTGAGACTGATTTAAATATTTTGCCATCTCACCCCCTGAACGATCGCGTGCAACTTGGTCCAGTAGCTCTAGCATCATCCAATCATAATTAGCCTCGGAAGTTCGATCGCCTTGTCTAACTTGATCTAGACAATGTAGATATTCTCGGACGATCGTTTCTAAATCAGGAACAACAATCCGAATAATTCCTCCTGTCTTCAAGACTCGATAACAATCTTGAATTAAAAATTTTGCTTCATCAAGTCTTGCATGTTCTAAAACATGAGAACTATAACAAGCATCTACAGTTTCCGAACTAGCAGGTAAACCTCGACGGAAATCAAAAGATTTTACGATCGGATTAGTCGGGGATATATCTAAATTAAGCCAGCTAGGATGAGTAGTATTTCCACAGCCAATATTAAATAATTTCATATGTTCTTACCGCTTAAATTTTGATAAATAACCTAAAATTTTCTTAAGGATACGTTGCCTCCTTCTACATTGATATACATTTATTTCTGTCAATCGATCAGCTTCATAGTTCCTCATCATTGTTAATGGATGTTTCAAAGGAAAATGTATTGCATAAGTTGCTAGATTGGACAAATGACTTTTTTGCGTCGTATGTGTGGCACCTTGACCAAAACCAATATTACTAATTAGATTTTGACTAGGAATGATATGTAGAGCACTTTGCAAAAAAGAGCAAAAAGTCCATTGGTAGTCCCAAGTATCAATTTCATTCT
>JANXNM010000103.1 GCA_025354065.1 Synechococcales cyanobacterium 340R_concoct_173_sub
GAAATCCAGTAATTCAAAGATCTCAGAGCCTGATGGACTGAATATTAAAAAACGATCGCGATCGGCCCTCGAATTGAATTAATTAGGGCGATCGAGCCGATCGGTGATTCTGTGTAGTGCCTAATTTTGGAATTTTTAGCAGACTAGCAATATTCTTTCTCATGGCAACATAGTAAAGTAGTCAGTCTAAAATACCAATTTCGGCACTTATACTTACAAATTGTCGGTCTAAGACCCATAAAGTTGACTTAGATAGAAAGAGTCGGTCTAAAATTTTCAAGGGTTACTTATACGGAAACTTTCCGTTTACATAATTGTTATGCCGCACTGGGGTTTAGATTTTGAGCATAGCTATGGCTTGAGATGGGATTCTTTTGACTTATACTCTCCTCGTATAATTACTCGTTCTCTTTATAAAATTTGATACACAGAGGCTCTTTACAGATGCTCTTGATTTAGCTATTATTCTAGAAGAAAATTCCCGGAGAAAAATACGAATGCTGCTCAATGATTTGATGAAGCAAGATGACAGTAAGAAGGTTGTTGAACACCCGAAACTTATAGAATTCTCCAATAGAACCGTGCGATTTGGCGATTCTATTTATCAGCTTAGAAATGTAACTGGATTTGAAGTTGGTGAAATTCCTAAGCAAAGATTACAAATTTTACTGGTTCTTGGTCTTGTCGTGGGTGGAGTTTTATTGCTCGCAGTCGGTATTGGGTTAGTCCTGCTTGGGATTGCGACTTGGATTCTCATTTCTCATTTTGGACAAACTCAAAAATACGGATTTATACTTGAACTTAATTCTGGTGGAACAACCTCTTTTGTAAGTAGCGATCGCAAGTTTTTAGGTGAAATTGTATCTGCGCTCTACCGATTGATGGAAGGCGATATTGATGGTTTAACTGTGAATTGGAATGACAAATCAGTTAATGTCTATGGAGCAGTACAAGGGATAATTTCTACTGGAGATCGCGCTAGTACGAAATATGATTCATAAGGTAGAAAGAGGTTTTTACGTGACTCAAGATCGCTCTGTTAATGTCTTTGGCAAGGTTAAAGGTGTCATCAGTACTGGCGATGGAGCTAGTATTATTCAGGGTTTGTCGGAAGAGCAACGGGATATATCTGATGAGATTGAAGAGGTTCTAGAGCAGCTAGCAGTAAGGTATGCTGATGCTCCAGAAAATCAGAAGAAAATGGTTTTGCAGATGGAACTTCAACAAAAATTGAAGAATGATCCAACATTCAAACATCGTTTCATTGGCGCTGTTAAGGCAGGTGGACTTGAGCTGGTAAAAGTTGTAACAAATAATCCTTTTGTCAGTGTTCCACTTGAGACCGTAAAAGGGTGGATTGAAGCAGAATAATTCTAAATTATTCATGATGAAGTACGGCATAATAACTCGGTTGAAGCAGATCTTAAAAATTGGTCGGTAGCTGGGCAAAGTCTATCGACTACCGCTCAAGTGACCCATTGGGTGGCAGAAATTCAAAAATTTCAGAGCTTGGAGCCGATTCCGAAGTTGGAATTATTGCTTAATACCTCGCATCCCTAAATGCCAAAATTTCTCGTACCTTCTGCGCATACCGATCGTAATTGGTTGTTGGGTAGGAACAATTTTGCTTTTCAGCTTCATGTTATCGAAATGTTCTGAGGAGCTAGGAGTGAGCGCCAAGCAATCGACTCCAGCGACGAGGGCATCAGCCCATATCTTCAACGACGAGGC
>JANXNM010000110.1 GCA_025354065.1 Synechococcales cyanobacterium 340R_concoct_173_sub
AAGTTGGCAAAGAATCGTTGAAATTTCTATTTGCGTGACCGGGCTAAGATATCCCAGTTCACGACGAATCATGGATTGATGCAGTGTTATTAAATGGTCAAGACGGAGCGTTGATGACTTTTGAAGACCGCTGAGTGAGAAGTCAGGATTTGGGGCTGAAACAGAATATCTGTGGTGAGTGGAATGCTTGGAATTCGACTGGTAATGAGCGCAAAAATGATGTGCTGATAGTTGCCGATCGCTTTTGTCAGACAGTAGGCTGGACGAACTTTACTTGAGGAGAGGTCGTCAAAGGGAAATTGGATAAGAACAATTTTACCCTGCATAACTGACTGGCTTTCCATCTTCGAGAGTGTAGATGTCTTCTTCAGGATCGTCTAAGAAGGCGAAGCTGGGATTGGTGGCGATCGCATTTTCCCATTCTCCTGGATTTAGGTCTCCGTCTTCGGAGATCAGCATGATGATACGAACGCGACTGGGCTTTGCTTGAGGACGAGGCTGGTCCAGTTGGAGTTGCCCTTGGGTGTTGAGGATGCCTGTGGCTTCGATCGCACGCATAGTTGAGCCGTAGTGGTGGACTCTCTAAGGGTTTGTAATGTAGTTTGAGTCAAATCATTATTTCTTACATTGGGAACCTCCCTTCAAATTCAATTGCGAAGCGATTTAATGCGCCCTTCCAATTACGAATAGGCATGGTCCACTTCTTTGAAATATTGTTCATTGCCATGAAAATCACTTTCATAGCTGATTCATCCGTGGGGAAGGAACGGTGATTTCTCAGTACCTTACGAAGCGTCATATTTAAAGACTCAATGGCGTTGGTCGTGTAAATCGCTTTACGGATATCGTCCGGGAAGGCAAAGAACGGAATAATCCGTTCCCAGTGACTGAGCCAAGATTTGCTAATCGTTGGATAGGGCTTGTCCCATTTCTGGGCAAACCCTAGAAGTGCCTGTTCTGCTTCCTCGGCGGTGGAGGCACAGTAAATCAGCTTCAAGTCGGTGGCGACTGCTTTTCGGTCTTTATAGGACACGTAGCTTAAGGCATTCCGCACCAGGTGAACGATGCAGAGTTGTACCCGGGTCTCGGGAAAGACCGCTTCAATTGCGTCTGGGAATCCAGTCAACCCATCCACACAAGTGATAAAAATGTCTTTGACCCCACGATTTTTCAGGTCTGTCAGTACCGTGAGCCAAAACTTAGACCCTTCGTTCTGAGTCATCCACATTCCTAATAG
>JANXNM010000592.1 GCA_025354065.1 Synechococcales cyanobacterium 340R_concoct_173_sub
CAACGACTTTGCGATCGATCGGGGTTGACCCAAGCCGAAGCAAATTTGCGCATTGAGGCACAACTTGATATTCAAGTGAAATGTGATGGTGCTGACGTTATCCTCGATAATTCCCAAGACACCGATCGTCTGTATGAGCAAATCGAGCAGGCATTAAGAGTCCATATCACCCGTTGAATCACAACTTTTCATCGGCAAACCCAGCAATTAGAGCTAACATAATCACGACGAATTTTTACGGCACTTCTCTTTCATCAAAGTAGGAACTATCCATGGCAGCAACTCTCAAACAAATAAAAACCTACTTAGATAACAAGGGCTGGAAATATAGAGTGGAAGCCGATGAAAATCGCATCATCACGGGAGTCTACGCTGAAAATTTAAATCAATTTTTAATCGTGATTCAGTTGGACGAAGACGGGGAATTCTTTGAAATCTATGCCCCGCGTGTCCTCACCAACGTCAAAGACCATCCCCACAAAACCGCCATTCTTCAAACGATGCTCTGCATTTCCTGGGAAACCAAAATGCTCCAATGGGAATATGATCCCTCGGACGGGGAAATTCGCGCCATCATTGAGTTCCCCCTCGAAGATGCACTTTTGACCGAACGCCAATTTAATCGGTGCCTTTACAGCCTAGTTCAACTCGTGGACGAACTTGCCCTACCCCGATTACAGACTGTCATGGAAACCGGAGAGGATCCCGGTGATGTGGAAGAGGGGGAACGCCTACTGTTACAGCTTGAAAATGACTCCCCTGGAATGTTGACGATGCTGGAACGCGCCATGGAAGCCCGCAAACGTCGCGGTCGGTTGTTGATGAGTGAAGAGTAACGCCCGATCACTGACGCTTGAAAACTGAAGAACAACATCCTAAATTAAAATTTCTGACACAAACTTAACCATGGAATCAATCGACTGATACTATCAATTGAATTCGATTCGTCTAGTCTGATTTAGTGTGATGTGTTTAGGGTTGTTCGATGAATTCGAGTTCTATTCTGATTAATATTCTGAATCCTCCGGTTCTGTTTTTCTTCGGGGGTATGATTGCGACCCTTGTGAAGTCCGATCTTGAGATCCCCAAGCCTCTACCAAAATTGTTTTCCCTTTATCTCCTACTCGCCATCGGGTTTAAGGGCGGACATGAGGTCATGGAAAGCGGCTTTACATCCGAAATTGTCCTCACGTTGCTTACGTCGGTGGCGATGGCTTGCTTAGTTCCGGTGTATGCCTTTTTGGTGCTGAGAATTAAGTTTGATGCCTACAATGCAGCGGCGATCGCAGCTACCTATGGATCCATTAGTGCTGTTACCTTTGTGACTGCCACGTCGTTTTTAAGTAAGCTCAATGTTGACTTTGGCGGCCATATGATTGCGGCATTGGCCTTGATGGAATCCCCTGCCATTGTGGTTGGTCTGCTATTGGTCAGGCTTCATGCACCTCGAAAATCTGAAGATTCTGACTTTTCCTGGGGCGAAGTGTTGCGGGAAGCCTTTCTGAATGGCTCTGTGCTTTTGCTAGTGATTAGCTTGTGCGCAGGCTACTGGACCGGAGAATCAGGTTGGACCAAAATGAAGCCCTTCGTCGAAGATATGTTCTACGGGGTTTTGGTGTTTTTCCTATTGGATATGGGGCTGGTGTCGGCTAAACGGTTGGGAGATTTGACTCGGGCTGGGGTGTTTCCAGTGTTATTCTCGGTATTCATGCCTGTCTTTAATGCAATGATTGGGGTCTTCTGTGCGGCGGTGATTGGCATGTCCCAAGGAAATGCGTTGCTGTTTGCTGTACTTTGTGCAAGTGCCTCCTATATTGCGGTTCCGGCGGCAATGCGAATGTCGGTGCCGGAGGCGAATCCGAGTCTTTACATTTCCATGGCCCTGGCGTTGACGTTTCCCTTTAACATCGTGGTAGGGATTCCGATCTATTTTGAAATTATTAAAAAGCTCTGGGGAGCCACTTAGATTATGAGTTTACCGATCGTACCGATTACAACAGCCGACTTAAAAACCGTGAAACGGCTTGAAATTATCGTTCCATCTGTGGAGTTGCGTAAGGTTCTAGAAACCCTCGATCGGTTGGGTGTGAAAGGGTACAGCATTTTACGAAACGTTAGCGGCAAGGGCGATCGGGGCACGATGGCCTGCGATATGGATGTGGATGGTGCTTGCAACGACTACGTTCTGGCGGTGTGTGATGAGAGCCAAGAACTCGCAGTTTTGTCGGAAATTTATCCGATCGTTAAACGTTTTGGCGGCATTTGTCTCACGTCCGAAGCCAAGTGGTTGATGCATAGCGGACCAAATTGGTAAATGATTTTGGATTGTAGCTTGAATGAATTTGCTAGACTGATAGGCTGTAACTGTAATCTAGGGTGGAAATCGTGATTCAAGTACAGTCTTTTTGATTTTGATGTCGTTTATTTCTAGTGTTTCCCATGCTCAGCCCTGCCAAAATTTCTCGCGTCCTGCCAGAATCGATCGCAGAAGAAATTGGGTTTGGCATTGGCGATGCGATCGTATCGGTGAACGGTCAGCAGCCGAGGGATTTGATTGACTATCAGTTTTTCTGTGCGGATGAATTTCTGGAACTCGAAGTGCTGGATGCCAAAGGGTTGACCCACACCGTTGAAATTGAGAAGGACTACGACGAAGATTTGGGTCTTGAGTTTGAGACGGCACTCTTTGATGCATTGATTCAATGTACAAACCGTTGCCCATTTTGCTTCATCGATCAACAGCCCCCCGGTAAACGCGAAAGCTTGTACTTCAAGGACGACGACTATCGACTGAGTTTTTTATATGGCAGCTATCTGACGCTGACCAATTTGCCCGATCGGGAATGGGATCGCATTGCGGCCATGCATTTATCACCGCTTTATGTCTCTGTCCATGCCACGGACGGGGAAGTCCGATCGCGCCTCTTAAAAAATCCCCGTGCGGGACTGCTGCTCCAACAACTGCAATGGTTCCAAGATCACGAATTACAAATTCACGCCCAAGTCGTCGTCTGTCCTGGAATTAACGATGGCAAACAGCTCACCAAAACCCTAGAAGATCTAGCCAAATTCCATCAAGGCGATTTCCCTGCCGTCATTTCAGCCGCCGTTGTACCCGTGGGGTTGACGCGCTTTCGGCCTGATGAAGATGCACTTGTTCCAGTGTCGAAAGAAAAAGCGATCGAAACAATTGCCCAAGTTCAAGCTCTGCAACAGAAATTTCAAGAGACAACAGGCTCCACCTTTGCTTGGCTAGCGGATGAATGGTTTCTGATTGCCCAACAACCCGTTCCCCTAGAGCAGCACTATGAAGATTATCCGCAAATTGGGAACGGAGTCGGCTCGATTCGGTTGTTTCTCAAAGAATTTGATAATGCAGCCGAAGATCTCCCGATCGCCATTCCCCAGCCCACGCATCTGACTTGGATTGTCGGCAATGCGGTCGAACATGCCTTTCAACCTATTGTCGATCGGCTCAATGCGGTCGAAAATCTGACCATAACGTTAGCCGCATTAAATAGTAACTATTGGGGCCAAGAGATCTCCGTCACAGGTCTGATTACGGGGCAAGATATTGTGAACGCATTGAAGGGGCAAAACTTGGGCGATGGGATTTTGTTACCGTCGTTGATGATTAAGCTGCATTCGACCCTGTTCCTAGATGATATGACGGTTCAGGCGGTCGCCGACGCGCTGGGAACGAAGATTTGGATTGTGGATGGGGTAGACGGGCTTGTAGATGCCTGTACCAATTTAGACCTAGATGGGGCGATCGTTGCCAATCGTTCTGGGAACCTTTTGAAAATGTAGGGGGTCAGGGGATTCAGGTTCAGCACTCACACAGGATTACAAAACCTATCATGAAACTTATCCAATCTCTCGCTCCTCGTTCCTCTGCCGCACTTGCTCTAGCATTGGGGGTAGCGACTACAGGACTATTGCCCCTCGCCACTCTTCGCGCTGATGCTCAAGTACGTCCATATGGTCAATACAACAATTCTCGTCCGGCTGTTTTCAACCGATCGATTCGGATTGCATCAGGTGCCGTCATCCCTGCAAATTATGTGAAGGCTCCCAAAATTGTTTTGGCTCCTGATGAGAAAATGGTAGCCACATTGAATATCTCCAACAACATTCGTTCTGGTGATAATCGGTTGTTGATTCCAGCGGGAAGCACCGTAGAAGGTGAATTTCGTCCAGCCAGTATCACCCTCAATGGTAAGGAAGAAAAAGGCACTCGTTTCTATGCCCGCACTTTGGTTCTTCCTAATGGCAGCAGCATGATGCTAGATGCAACTTCTGATTTGATTACCCGCAAAGAAACCATCAGCAAAGGCCTTAATACAAGCTCAATTTTGACGGGTGCAGCCGTGGGTGCAGGTGCGGGTGCAATTATCTCCGCCGTCACCGGAAACCGTCAAATCGGCTGGGGTAACATCTTAATCGGAACCGCAGCGGGTGCTGTGGGGGGCTTGTTGACCAATGGTCAGAATAAGTCTGAAGTTGTGGTTGTCAATACCGAATCAGACTTAGGCTTGCGTTTAGCATCTCCCCTCACCTTCAACAATGCCTACTAATTTAGCCCCTATCAATTAACAATTAAACCCCGCAGGATTAATCAATTCTGTGGGGTTCGCAATTTGGGGGGAAGTCCGATCGCTAGAATTCTGGAATCCCCATCTAAAAACTTGAAGATTTCTCTGTTCGTTTTCCTCAGGACTTTCTAGACTAGTGAAGAACGGTTAAACTAAACACAAAGTAGCAAGGAAAAGATTATGGCCCTGTTCGATCGTGTGAGCCGCCTGGTTCGGGCAAATGTCAATGACATGGTGAGCAAAGCTGAGGATCCAGAGAAGATTCTGGACCAGGCGCTCATGGATATGCAGGAAGACCTGATCAATATGAAAACGGCAGTGGCAGGGGCGATCGCAACCCAAAAACGCAGTCAGATCCAGTACGAAAAAAATATTACTGAATCTGGTACTTGGCAGTCTCGCGCCCAGCTTGCATTGCAGAAAGGCGATGAAAATCTGGCCCGTGAAGCCCTCGTCCGCAAGAAAAGCTTTGCTGATGCCGCCGCATCTCTTAAGGCCCAACTGGATGCCCAAAGCGTTCAAGTGGATAGCCTGAGAAAAAATCTGGTCGCGATGGAGAGCAAAATCTCCGAAGCAAAGACCAAAAAAGACATGCTAAAAGCGCGTGCAGCGGCAGCCAAAGCGAACGAACAGCTTCAATCTGTCATCAACAGTAGCAATACTGGCAGTGCTATGGCAGCCTTCGAGCGGATGGAGGACAAAGTTCTTCAGCTTGAATCCCGATCCATGGCGGCGGCAGAACTCGGCAGTTCTGGTCTAGAAGCGCAGTTTGCAGCACTAGAAGGCGGAAGCAATGTGGATGCGGAACTAGAAGCCATGAAAGCTCAAATGTTGGGCGGATCGGCAGCGGCAGCAACCCCACAAATTACTGGCACCCCCGCCGGAGTGAATGCGGATGCGGATGCGGAACTGGAATCTCTGAAAAAGCAAATGGATAATCTATAGTTAATGCCCAACCCGTCTCAGTCAGGACGATCGCGCTATCATAAAAAGTAACAAACCGTTACCTTCCGTGATCGCCTTGACTGTCACTTCCTTAATTTGTCCTAACTCTTGGCATTTGCTCAGTCCACTTTGGCAAGGCGACGATCGTCAAGTTCAGTCAGGTTTGCCCCACGAGCAACTTGCCCCAGCTTGGCAGATGATGCTACTCGGGGACGGTTCTCCAACGCGTTATCTTCAATTATTGACGGGTGAACCGACGCTAATTGACTTAATTGACATGTCTAGTGTCGGGGAATCAAACGATCGTGCCCCCGCTCAGATTTTGCACGTTCCCGGACCCCGCGTCCGTCGTCAAGTTTGGCTGACCAATGGCGGCGAACCTACGGCCTACGCGACATCTTGGTGGGAACAAAGCCACGTTGACGAATATTTAGAAAATCGATCGCTCCCCATTTGGGCCAGCCTTGCAAAACTGAGGACCGAACTATACCGGGATGTTCAGGGTTTATATTACGGTCATTCAGACGAAATTTCCCAGGCCTTTGATCATCCTGGACCATTTTGGGGACGACATTATTTATTTTGGCATCATGGTCAGCCGTTGACGCTGATTTACGAAGTTTTTTCGCCGAAGTTAGAACGATATTTAGGACCAACAGTTATCTAGACTGAGCTAATTAGATAAATTTATAAATATTTATAAGCATAGATGAGCATTGTAATTACAAATTCCGATCGTGGGACGATTCTAATCCTCAAGTCGATGGTGCAAATCCCCCCCAGAATCAAAGTGTAATCATTACTTAAGGATTTAAGTGCTCAAGAAAACCGCCATCTTACTGAAGTTCCTTATACTTTAAGTTGTGTCTTATTTTGGCGCACTTAGGGGATCAAGAATATCTTTTATCAAGCGGTAAAATTTTATCTGAGAATTGAGAAACTGCATTGATTTGATTGTTTAAAATGCAATATTTAGTTTTTTTTGTTCATTGGGTACATACATGGTTGTCACTTGAGGGTAATTTGTGGCAATAGTTCAAGTTAGAGCATCACTAAGACCTACTAAAACGAACCAAGACCAGTGTGATTTGGTCTTCTGATTTTTATAAGTCTCTATACATTTCTATTCTGAACTGGGTAGGTCTAGACCACCTACGATCGTCCAAATCAAGAGATCCTGAGATCAGAGAGTAAGAGTATGCGTATTCTCATAGTTGAAGATGATGAAATTGTTGCTCAGAGTCTAACGATCGCGTTGAATGAACATTACTACGCGGTGGACGTGGCAAAAGATGGACGTATGGGTTGGGAGTATGCAACGACCTGTAAGTACGACCTAATTATTTTGGATATTATGTTGCCGATTTTGAATGGTATTCATTTTTGTCATCAATTGCGATCAAGTGGCAGCATGACTCCGATCTTATTGGTGACGGCTCATGGGGATAAGGAGAAATTAGTCGAAGGTCTTGATGCTGGGGCTGATGACTATGTAATGAAGCCATTTGATTTGAAAGAATTGCTAGCACGTTTGCGGGCATTGCTTCGGCGAGGTCAGTCGTCGTTGCCGCCCACACTGAATTGGGGAAATCTTAAGCTCGACCCTAATGCTTGTGAAGTGAAATGGCAGGAAAAACTGCTTAAACTTACGCCCAAAGAATATAGTCTACTCGAATTACTTTTACGCAATCCCAAACGGATTTATAGCTCCAGCGCTCTAATCGATCATTTGTGGTCTCTGGATACGCCGCCGTCAGAGGACACGATTCAATCGCATGTGAAAGGGCTACGAAATAAACTCAAGTCTGCCAAAGTCACCGATGATCCGATCGAGACCGTCTACGGCATTGGCTATCGTCTGCGTAATTTGCCTGACCCGATCGATGGTTCTAGTTCTACAGCAGTGACCCCCATAGAGTCCGCCCTGCATCAGCCAGCCAATCCGCAGACTGATGTTGAAATTACCGATCGGATTGCAGCGGGTCTTGCTCAAGTCTGGTCTACATCTCAGGGCAAACTTTTCACTCGTATGGAGCATCTAGAACAAGCAATCGCCTTGGTTAATGCTGAACAAATAACCGATTCGATCGCCCAAATCGCCGAGGAATCTGCCCACAAACTGGCTGGATCGCTCGGAATGTTTGAATCAGTTCGTGGTTCGGAGTTAGCCAAAGAAATCGAACAGTGGTTTATTCAACTTCAGCGCGGCCAAATGAAGCCATTACCCTTAGAACCTGTCACTACTCATATTCAAGAACTGCGCAACCATCTAGAACGCGTGAGTGATACGGCGATCGGAGCAGAATTGAATGCCACTGCCAAGACGATTAATCAGGATGTTGCGGAACCCCTACGGCCCGCTGTAGTAACTGTTCGATTGTCCGATCGTCCGCCGTCCGAAGCAAAAATTTTGATCCTGGATGACGACCAGATAGTGATTCAGGAAATTACGCAAATGCTTAATCCTTGGGGGTTTGAAGTTGTCGCATTGCCCTTATCGGTTGACTTGTTATTTGCACTGCAAACCCATCAGCCCGATCTATTGATTTTAGAAGTCCAAATGGGCGAACTTGGCGGACTTGCGCTGTGTCAAACCTTACGAAATACAGTGCAGTGGACTGATTTGCCCATATTATTTCTCACGGATAATCAAGATCCAGAGTCTACCCATCGTATTTTCGCAGCGGGTGCCGATGATGTGGTGTGTAAGCCTGTCATTGGTCCCGAGTTGGTTACGCGGTTGCTGAATCGGCTAGAACGATCGCGCCTACTTCGCAACCTCGCCGAAACGGATTCCCTCACGCAAGTTGCTAATCGTCGTACTCTTACGGCCCAAGCGGAAACCTTTTTACGCATTGCCCATCGTCACGAAAAGCCGTTGTGTCTGGCGATCGTAGATCTGTATCAACTTGGTCAAATCAACAATCGTTATGGATATCTTTGCGGCGACGAAGTTTTAAAACGTTGTGCAAAAATTCTCAAAATCAGTTTTGGTCAAGAAGATTTGATTGGGCGATGGAGTGATGAAAAATTTGTAGTTGTACTGTATGGTGCCGATGAATCAAGTATTAAAAATCACTTTTTAGAAATTGTGACTGAGTTTAAACGGGAGGGTTTTGTCCCCGCTAAGGGTAATCCGTTTATAGTCAATTTAGCTGTGGGGATTGCAAACTATCAGGAGGGTGACAACTTGCAAAGTATTTACGATCGGGCCAAACAATCATTAGTCGAGTCTATTAGGAAACAACGGAATTCTGGAATGATATTTAGTTCCCAGGAGGCATGATGACAATTAATAATGCCTTTGCCAATGCCTTTGATAATATTTTGATGAAACCCAAAGAATGTAAAGCGTGCGAACCTACTGCGATCGAAGACTTGCCGATTTCTCTTAGACCATTGCCTAAACTCTATCGATCGCGGTTTTCATTAGTTACTAGTATTTTGATAGGGATCGCTGGATTTGGTATTTACGAGATTAATTCTGTTGGTTCACAAGCACATTTCACAATAGGTGTAATGACCGTTTTAAGTATGGGATCGATCGCCATACTCGCTAATGTAATGCGCCGTCTTCAGAAAAGCCATCACGATCTTTATAAAATGACGCAGCGTTACCAAGATGCTATTCGTTTAGTGGATGTTTGCGCCGTAGAAGAAGACAATCAACTTGTTCAAACCTTGACTGTGCAAGATCTTTATAACAATGCACCTTGTGGATATCATTCGCTTAGTCCCGATGGCATTGTCATGTTAATTAATGACACGGAGCTAAAAATGTTGGGTTACGATCGTGCTGAAGTAGTCGGTAAAATGTCATTTCTTGAGTTTGTTGCACCAGAGAGTCAACTGAAATGGATTGAGAAATTTAAACTACTCAAAGCTAACGGTATCGTTAAAGACGTTGAAATCTTACTGAAAAATCGTAATGGAGAAGTGTTTCCAGTTCTGGCAAACTCAACTGCCATCATGGATAAATGTGGGAATTATGTATCAAGCCGATCGACCTTAGTAGATGTGCGAAAGCGAAAAAAAGTTGAACTTGCCCTGCAAAAAAGTGAAGCGCAGTATCGAGGTATTGTTGAAGACCAAATAGATTTGATTTGTCGTTTTTCGCCCAACGGTCGATTGACATTTGTGAATAAAGCTTATTGTGAGTATTTTAATTTAGACCCAGAAAGTTTGCAGGAAAAATGCTTTACGCCCATGGTTTTCGAGGACGATCGTGCTAAGGTCGAAGCCAAATTTAAGCCGCCATCCCCACATTTTCCCGTAACCACAATCGAGCATCGGGCTATTTCGGCTAACGGGCAAATCGGCTGGCAATCTTGGACCAATCGCGCTATTTTTGATGAATCTGGAACCATTGTCGAATATCAAAGTGTGGGGCGCGATATTAGCGATCGTAAACGTCAAGATGCAGCGGTGGTAAAGCTAACCAAAGCCTTAGAACTAGCGGTGGTGGGCATTGCTGAAGTTAATTATCTCGGTCGTTTCATCCAAGTCAATGATGCTTACGCGGAGATGAATGGCTATAACAATGCAGAATTAATGGGTCGAGAATGGTGGCAACTGATTATTTCTGAAGATCGGTCCAAGGCTATCTGTGCCTATAAAACCATGATGGAAGACGATCGCGCTGAGGTTGAAATTCGGTCTGCGCGAAAGAATGGTGAGATTTTCGATCGTAAGATTGTGTTGGTCAAAGCCTACGATGAGAACCAACAATTTGTCGGACACTATTCCTTCACGCAAGATATCAGCAGTCGCCGGGAAGTCGATCGCTTAAAGGATGAATTTGTCTCAGTGGTCAATCACGAATTACGGACACCACTCACTTCCATTGCAGGTGCCTTAGATCTCGTATCTAGCGGCATTTTACAAACACGTCCTGAACAAGCACATCGTATGATCACGATCGCGGCCCAAAACACCGAGCGACTTGTGCGAATGATCACTGACATTTTAAATATGGAGCGAATTAAGTCGGGCAAGGTTACCATGGAGCGTGAATGGTGTGATCTGGCTATTATTTTGCAAGAGTCGGTGGAAGTGATGCAAATGCTGGCAGATACGGCTCAAGTGGAGTTAACGCTAAATACTGATTCGGTGTTGGTGTTGGTTGATCGCGATCGGATGATTCAAGTGATTACAAACTTGCTTAGTAATGCCATCAAATTTTCTCAGCCACATACAACTATTTATATTGCGACAAGTCTTGTTGATCCGTCTTTATCAAACCATCCCGTGACGTTTCAGTTGGATAAACCTTCTGTGTTAGTGGCCATTTACGATCGGGGCCGGGGAATTCCTCATGACAAACTCGCGACAAGTTTTGAACCCTTCCAACAAGTAGACGCATCCGATTCCCGTCAAAAGGGCGGCACTGGACTCGGTTTAAGTATTTGTCGGAGCATCTTACATCAGCACAATGCGCCCCTCTGGGTTGAAAGTACTTTAGGAGAGGGCAGCACTTTTTACTTTGCATTGCCACGCCTCCTCGTTTCCTCCACAACTTAGGTTCATAGTGTGGACACATATGACTCCAAGGTGGCCTTTGATTCCATTCGTCACGTTGATATAGACCCAAAGGCGTTCAATATCTGTATTTCGTGTTGAATGATCATATTTATTTTCTTCCTCTGATTTTAAAGTTTTGCTTATTTTCCAACTGACCGCTACTATGACTCGAAAAATCTTAATTATCGATGATGAATGCGATATTCAGGCAGTTGCACAACTTGCCCTTGAAGCAGTTGTTGGACGGTTGCTACTGCTAGTTCTGGTCTAGAGGATCTAGAAGTGGCATTGCATGAGGCACCAGATGCCATTTTACTAGATGTCATGATGCCTCATATGGATGGCATTATGACTTTGCAAGCGTTGCAATCGAATACTAGAACATCCATGATTCCAGTAATTCTCATGACCGCCAAAACTCAACTGGCCGACCGGGAGCAATTTGCAAAGTTGGGAATTTCAGGATTGATTAGTAAGCCATTTAAAGCGATGCAGCTTTCCCAACAAGTTTCATTAGCTTTATCTTGGGCTTAATTAATACTTTTTTAATCTTGTTATAACCAAGTGTTTAGGGTAACACTTTAAAGCTTAGCCCCAACTTTACCGAATCGCCGCTCACGACTTTGATAGTCACGTAAAGCAAGGTAGAATTGCGTCCGATCGAAATCTGGCCACATGGTATCGGTGACATAAATTTCGGCATAGGCCATCTGCCACAACAGAAAATTGCTAATCCGCATTTCGCCGCTGGTCCTAATTAATAAATCAGGATCGCAAATACCAGTAGTGTATAAATTTCGCTCAAAGACCGATTCGTCAATGTCTTCAAGTGCCAACGTTCCGTCTTTCACGGCTGCTGCGATCGATCGGCAAGCCTGCAAAATTTCTTGACGACCCCCGTAGTTTGTTGCGATCGTAAACTGAATGCCTGTGTTCACCTGAGTTGCTTCAATAGCCCGATCGATTTCTTCACGTAGCGAATCTGGCAACATTTCCAGATTTCCCACAAATCGAATCTGCACATTCTCCTTCATCATCTCCCGCAATTCTTTTCTCAACACCCGCTCAAACAGCGCCATGAGAAACTCGACCTCTTCTGTTGGCCGACCCCAATTTTCCGTAGAAAACGCATAGGCCGTTAACGCCTCAATTCCCCACTCCCCACAGCAGCGCAATAGATCCTTCAGGACATCCACGCCCTTGCGATGGCCCATAATCCGAGGCATTGCTCGACGTTTTGCCCAGCGTCCATTGCCATCCATAATGACAGCCACATGACGAGGCATCCGCTCACGTAGAAGGTCTGAGGGAATTTCCTGAAGAAGTTGCTTCGCAGCCATAGGATCAGCCAGTCCTTGAAAATCGCATACTGAAAATTACTTATTGTTAGAATGGGCGAAAAAGCGCCGATCGGACTATCTATTGCCGCAATTTCATTGAAATAACAGATTCAGTTTTCCGTTATATCAAGAAACTATGAGATCCAATTTTCAATCACCCCTAGAGAATACAAGCTCTCGTTCCTAAATTCCTAACTTAAATCTTAGCTCCCAACTTAGATCCAACCTTAGACATCACTTTAGATACTGCCGGACTATCTTTCACATACCAACGCCATGGCAATTCCACACCCTGCGTTAATCCAATTCGCGTAGTCTGAACTAATTCTCGACTCTTCAAATCTAGACTCTGCTGCCAATCGGGAGTGCGATGCTCTAGCCACAATGGTTGAGTACCGTCGAGTTTTGTTCCGTATAACGTTTGGTCGATTTGCATGACGCGACATAGCTTTCCAGGTCCCGCTGCGACCCGATGTAATTTTTCTCTTGGTTTCGGTTTCCCAAGTTCATAATTATCTGGCATCGTCTCCATGTGTAAGGCCCGAATCAGTACGGCACTGGCAAACTCGTCTCGATCGGTGACAATGTTGACGCAGTGATACATCCCGTAAATTAAATACACATAGGTATAGCCTGCTGGCCCGAACATAATCCGATTACGATCGGTCTTTTTCCGATAAGCATGACAAGCCGGATCGCCTTCTTCATAAGCCTCAGTCTCAATAATTGTGCCGCGTAACTGTTGACCATTCGGCAACGTCCGCACCATTATACAACCGACTAAATCTGGCGAAACCTGCAAGGCCGATCGTTCTAGCCAGCTAGGGTCGATGACAGGTGAAATAATTTGAGACATTAATCTTGGGACATTAATCTTGGGACATTGAGGCTAATCGTGCTGTTTTAGAATCTTTAATTATTCTTGCATTTAGCCAATCTCGGAGAGCAGTTCGGTACGATCTGAAGATGAGATAAGAATATTGAAATTTTCAATTCGACCTTCTCAAGTCCCCATTCTCTCCCAACGGTGATTTCCATGGATGTAAAACAAATGTTAATTATCATTGCTTGCATCTTTCCGATCGCCTGCCTCTTTTTTGGCACGAAGAATGGTTTTTATGACAGCGATGATTACCATGGCAATGGATCCGCTCACTAAAATGTCGTAGACTAAAAATCTCGTAGACTAACAGGAATGCCGTTAAACTGGTATTCCAGTTAAATCTTGGGCCGAAGCGCAATCAAAGTCCATGCTGCAATGCTTTTTCTACGGAACCGGGCAATCTAATGAAGGAATCTGTGTCGAAGTCCAGATTGCTCGCCATCGTATTTTGCTTGACTGCGGATTGCGCGATATATCTGTTCTCCAGACCCTTAAACCCCCTGATTTAATTCTATGCAGTCATGCCGATCCCGACAACAGCCGATCGCTCCTGCTGTTGCACCAAAAATTTCCTGATGTCCCGATTTACAGCAGTACTGTCACCGCGAAATTAATCGGATTAGGCTCATCATTATTATCATCACCGCTGATTCAGACGTTGGATTGGCGATCGCCCACCGAACTTTTGCCGAGCCTCACGGTCCAACTGTTCCCAGCGGGCCATCTACCGGGCGCAGCACTCATCTTACTCACAGATACCAGCGACGATCGGCCTCAAACTTTTCTCTACGCCCCAGATTTATCGCTCACTAATTCTCGCCTCACGGACGGACTGAAACTAGAGGAACTGCGGGGATTATTTCCCGATGTTTTGGTTATTTCAGGCGCGTACGGTACCGATCGTTATCCCCACCGTCGCCAACTTGAAACCCAATTGATGGAGATGATCGATCGGTCGCTAATCTCTGGACAATCCGTGGTGTTACCTGTTCCAGCCTTAGGACTTGCTCAGGAAATTTTGATTTTGTTGCGTAGTCATCACTTGTTTTCAGGACGAAGCGTGACAGCGTGGGTGGACGATGAGATCGCGGATCAATGCGATCGTTACGAGCAAATTATCCCAACCTTTCCAAGCAGCATTCAAAACTTCGCTCGCTATCAATCATTGTTTTTGGATTCCACAATTCGGCCTTGGATTCAGCGATTGACGACTCGTCCTAATACTTTTGCTCCAGAATTTGTCCCGGAGATTATTTTAGTTAGTGAACCCGAGTTAGGTCAGCCGTTGCCTGCTTTAGTCCAAATCCTAATGCAACGTGGCGATTGGCTGCTGTTATTTTCCCAAACGAGCCGTCACCCATTTGAGATGCTAGGGCTGCCAACAGACTCCTACGCATTGCCGAACCACTGCGATGGCTCAACTCTGCCCCAGGTTATCCACACCCTGCGCCCCCAGCACGTTGTTTTCATTCACGGCACCCCGGAAAAACTTCTCCAGCTTGCTGAACTTGACGACCTTAATTCCCGCTATAAGCTTCATATTCCATCGTCAGGCACTGGGCTGGAGTTACCGATCGCCGATTTCTTCAATTCGCCCTCAGTGCCAGATGTTTGCTATGAAGGTGAACTGATCGAAACCGAAACTGAAATTCTCATTTCATTACCCAGAGACATTACTGCCGATCCGAGGTGGAAAACCTTATCCGATCTCGGATTTATTCGCGCCCAATGGCAAGGCAATAGTTTGATAATTCGCGGGATCTCTCAGCGCGATCCCCGTCTCCCATAATCCGATCTTAGAGGAATCCGATTGCTTACTCAAAATCGATATGACTCTGCTTTAGTCTGGTATAATTCCTAAAGATTTATTAAGGAATGTAATTATGTCTGAATGTCTAAGAGTTGGACAAACCGCGCCCGACTTCACTGCAACGGCGGTCATCGACCAAGAATTCAAGACCATCAACCTGTCTGATTATCGCGGCAAGTACACGGTTCTCTTCTTTTATCCGTTAGATTTCACTTTCGTCTGCCCGACTGAAATCACCGCATTCAGCGATCGTCATTCCGAATTTAAAGCTCTCAACACCGAAATTCTGGGCGTTTCTGTAGACAGTCAATTTTCACATCTCGCTTGGATTCAAAGCGATCGTAAAAGCGGTGGACTGGGCGACTTGAACTATCCATTAGTTGCTGATCTTAAGAAGACCATCAGCGAAGCTTATAACGTTTTGGATCCAGAGGAAGGCATTGCATTGCGTGGCCTATTCATCATCGACAAAGATGGTGTCATCCAACATTCGACTATCAACAACCTGTCTTTCGGTCGTAGCGTTGACGAAACTCTTCGTATATTGCAAGCGATTCAGCACGTTCAAACTCACCCCGATGAAGTTTGCCCAGCAGGTTGGCAGCCGGGTGATAAGACCATGAATCCTGATCCGATTAAATCTAAAGACTTCTTCGCTGCCGTCTAGGATTGCAACTTAAAATTTATAAAAAAGCGATCGCTCGAATAGTTAGGCGATCGCTTTTTTGTAGCTCAAATACCATCCTCATCATCCAGCCAATCACCAACTTTCCCCTTCATTACCTGCATTGATTGTTGCTCAGTCTTACGAGAAACTTGCCGATACTTAGACTTAAGTCTTGGCTCATAGGTAACTTCGCCTGCACTATTTGTTTTTTGCTTTAATGCTGCATCTGGCGTAGACTTTTTCGCCTGCGCGGCCTGCAATACCAGCGCCTCGTCTAAAAACCGTAGATACATCTCATAGCGCTCCCAATCTCCCCGAACGCGGCATCCTGGTTCTTGTTGATGTAGACAGTCGGAAAATTGACAAACCCGTTTTTTTAATCGCGATCGGACCTCAGGAAAATAATCCATCAACTCGCGAGGCGACGCATCCATGTCCGGTTGATTAAATCCCGGTGTATCGGCCAATAGTCCACCCTTCGGCATCTCAAATAATTCTACATGACGCGTGGTATGCCGCCCGCGTTCTAGCTTTCCAGACACGGCTGATGTGCGCAATTTTGCCGCAGGTACCAGCATATTAATTAAGCTCGATTTCCCCACACCGGATGGTCCCGAAACAATGGTGACACGCTTATCTAAGCGATCGGCCAACTCCTCAATCCCAAGCCCTGTGTAGGAACTAATCATCACGGGATCGTAGCCCCAATCTCTAAGCCGATCGCGCCATGTATCCCGACGAGGTGTGGGAACGAGATCACTTTTACTAAGACACAAACACACTTCAATGCCTGTAGATTCGGCTTTAATTAAAAAGCGACTAAGTTGACTGATGTCTAATGCAGGTTTGGCCAGCGCAAAAATCAATAAAATTTGATCCGCATTTGCGACGGGTGGCCGATCGAGCTGTGATCGACGCGCTTCAATATAACAAATTGCCGCCCGACCACTCTCCCAATCCGGTTCCTCCACATGGACCCGATCGCCCACCATCACCTGCTGTCCAATTTTTTTTAGCCGACTACGACGAGTACAAAGTGGCAGTATTTGCACAGGCCGATCGCCCGAGGCTTCCACTTGAACGTAATAATAATTGGCTTGAATCGCAACAACAATTCCCACAAGCGGCTCATCGGTAGCTGTTTGGTGGATCTGAGTTTGGTCGGTGGAGTCCAGTGTCATGGACGTTGAACCCGCAACACAAAGTAGATGCTGCGATCGTCCCGGTTTTCATCAATAGATTGGATAATGTATCCTTCCATTCGCAAACTGTCCGGAACCTGCTCAATAGGCTCCCCAGCATCCAGCCACACTTCCAATATCTGTCGAGGTGCCATAGTCTCAAGTTTTAGCTTCGTCCGGACAAAGTTAATTGGACAAGGCGTTCCCCGTAGATTCAAAGACGCGTCGGCAGGAATAGTATCCAGGGTTACAGTCATGAAATTACGTTCCTTTTATTTATCAAAAGAATTTACCCAAGAAGCCTTCAACGCCTCCTTTCCCGACCCGATCGCCGTGAATTTTAGCTAGTTTTTCTAATAGTTCCCGCTCTTCGGTCCCCACTTTTTTCGGAATATCAACCGTGACCATCAGCAGATGATTCCCACGACTAACGGCATTTCCCAACCGTGGAACGCCTTTGCTGTCTAGAGTCAACACCGTTCCAGGTTGAATGCCTGCTGGAATCTCAATTTCTTCGTCCCCATCGACAGTTCTCACCTCAAGACGAGACCCTAAAATGGCTTGTAAATAGCTAATTTTGACTTCAGACAGAATGTTTATGCCATCTCGCTGGAAATGAGAATCTTCATTCACAAAAAGATAAACATACAGATCGCCCGCTGGCCCACCGCGCATCCCGCTATCCCCCTCATTCGAGACCCGTAAACGCGTACCATTATCAACTCCAGCCGGAACGGTAATTTTCAGTTTTTTACTCTTTTGAACCTGTCCATTCCCACCACAGTTCTCGCACTTATCTTCAATAACTTGACCAACTCCAGCACAAGTTGGGCAACTGGCGACTTGGGTAAAACTGCCAAAGGGAGTCCGAGTCGCACGTCGCACCTGTCCCGAACCAGAGCAGGTTGGGCAAGTCCGTGGGCGGGTTCCAGCTTTGGCTCCGCTACCTGAACAAACGCCGCAGCCTTCTAAGTGGCTAATTGCAATTTCGCGTTCTTTGCCAAAAATTGCATCTTGAAAATCAACTTTAAGATCCAAACGAAGATCGTCGCCACGTACAGGTCCGCCCCGCCGCCGACCTTGCTGTTGCTGCTGTTGTCCACCAAAGCCATTAAAGAAGCTTTCAAAAATATCGGCAAATCCGCCCGCGTCGCCCGGATCTTGGTATCCGCCACCACCGAGTCCAGCTTCACCATATTGGTCATAGCGCGATCGGGTTTCGGGTTCAGACAAGACTTCATAGGCACGATTAATTTCTTTAAAGGTGTCCTCAGCGCCCGCGTCTTTGTTAACATCGGGGTGATATTTTCGCGCAAGACGACGGAATGCCTTCTTGACATCGTCTTGATCTGCGCTTCGAGCAACGCCAAGGGTTTCGTAATAATCACGCGCCATAAGATCAGGGGGGCTGGGGATGAGAAAGTATAATTAAGGCTAGTCATATCAGGGTATCGAACAAAAATGCCCAATGAAAGACCAGTTGAGGGACGGAAAACCGACCCGCATTATACCAGTCTTCATTGAGTATTTGCTATGAAATGATCGTGTGTCACCGATCGAACCATCTCCGATCGAATATTTCTAGAGCTTAGTCTATTGCCTCATAGTCCGTTGTTACTGTTGCATCTTGATCAAAATCGTCGCCTCCGAATGGATTGCCAGCTTTATTTCCGAAAGGATTTAGATCAACTCGAACCGTTTCATCTTGAGCCTTTTCCAATTCCCCTAAGTCAAATGCAAAGGGATCTTCAGCTGATGATGAGGTAGCGGGGCTGGCGGATGCGCGCGGGCGCGCGGGTGTTGATGGGGCAGATGATGATGCATTTGACGTGGTGGATGCTGCTGCTGGACCTTGTTGGTAAACCGCAGAACCAAAGGCATAGAGAATTTGTTGCATTGCCTCTAACTGAGACTTGAATTCCCCGAGAGAGATTTGTGAATCCCCGATCGAAGCCCGTAGAACCGCAACCTTTGTGGCTGCTTCCAGCTTTAGATCTTCGCCAAGGGAGTCACCATTGTCTCGAAGGATATTTTCATATTGATAGAAAATAGTTTCAGCCCCATTCTTGAGTTCAACCAACTCACGGCGCTGATTATCCTCTTCACCAAATAGCTCTGCTTCCTTGCGCATCCGTTCAACTTCATTGACATTGAGTCCACCGCTGTTGGTGATCTCAATGCTTTGTTCGCTGCCAGTGCCTTTGTCTCGGGCTGATACTTTCAGAATTCCATCGGCATTAATTTCAAAGGAAACTTCAATCTGAGGAACCCCGCGAGGTGCTGGAGGAATGCCCGTAAGTTGGAACTTGCCGAGGCTTTTATTGTCCCTTGCCATGGCTCGTTCACCCTGAAGCGGATGAATTTCGACAGATGTTTGGCCATCTGTTGCGGTAGAAAAGACCTGAGTTCTGCTGCTCGGGATAGTTGTGTTACGCTCAATCACTTTCGTGAAGACTTCGCCCAACGTTTCAATGCCCAAGGATAACGGTGTCACGTCCAGCAACAACACGTCTTTAACTTCACCGCCCAAGACTCCTGCTTGGATGGCGGCACCTAAGGCAACGGCTTCATCTGGATTAACTGATCTATCGGGCGTTTTGCCATTACAGAAAACTTTGAGTGCTTCCTGAACGGCTGGAATTCGGGTTGATCCGCCCACAAGAAGAATCCGATCGAGTTCATCCACCCCCATCCCTGCATCTTTTAAGGCTTGGGCCATGGGTTCTAGGGTTCCCTGTACCAGTTGCGCCACGAGTTCTTCAAACTTGAC
>JANXNM010000119.1 GCA_025354065.1 Synechococcales cyanobacterium 340R_concoct_173_sub
TCACGCATTCGGGCCGATCGGGTTGCAACAAGCGTTTGATAATTAATTATATTTAATACATAGGTCTCAACCCATTGGGCCTGCCAAAGCGGGGCTTCAACTCGCAGAATGGGTTCATTGGCCAACACAATGGTGCCTTCATTGGTGATGGCGTTGGCGGCGACTGAAGGCACTGAGGCAAAAGCATTTGAGGCATTTGGTCGCTATTTCCCGACGGCTCCATTATTGATTGATACCTATGATTCGATCGCGGCGGCAAACGCTTTGAAGGCAAACCCACCGAAGCATTTAACGGGTGTACGAATTGATTCGGGCGATTTGGTAGCATTGTCAAAAGAGATTCGGGATTTGTTACCGGGAGTAGAGATTGTAGCCAGTGGTGATTTAGATGAATTTAGAATTGAAGAATTGAACAATCAAGGGGCTTGTTTGGATGGGTATGGGATTGGGACGCAATTAGTAACGGGAAGTCCCGTAAATGGAGTCTACAAATTAGTAGAAATTGATGGTATTCCGGTGATGAAAGAAGCGATAAATAAAATTAGCTATCCGGGACGTAAACAAGTATTTCGACGAATCAATGATGGAAAATTATCCGATCGGGTTGGGTTGATGGGCGACGAGATTCAAATAGGTGAAGTGGCATTACTTGAGAAGGTGATGGAGAATGGTCAACGATTGAATGCGGTTGAATCATTAGAAACAATCGCAAAGAGGACTCGATCGTCTGTAACTGTATTACCAAACGCAATGAGACAAATGAGAAATCCAACGATCGTTCTTGCAGAGATTTCCCCGAGTTTGGATGCGTTGGTGGAGGAAACTCGGAAATCCCGCTAGTCTCTACACTCTTCGAGCATTTAGAAGGATCTCTACTCATTAACTATGACTCATCTAAAAATTGCGCTCTTTGGAACTAGTGCCGATCCGCCAACGTATGGTCATTTGGCTATTTTAAAATGGTTAGCATATCGCTACGATCGGGTTGGAGTGTGGGCTTCAGACAATCCATTTAAACTAGATCAAACCCCTCTTTCTCAGCGTAATCAAATGCTGCGACTACTCATAGCAACCCTAGAAGACAAAACTCCAAATCTTCAAGTTCACCCAGAATTAAGCTATCCACGTACAATTACCACTGTTCATCGTGCCCGTGAAATTTGGCCGCAAGCGACGTTTACATTTGTTTTAGGTGCTGATTTATTACCGCAATTGACCACCTGGTATCAGGCTAGAGAATTGCTAGCAGAAGTTGATTTGTTAGTCATTCCACGATCAGGCTATGCCATTCGTCCGGAATCAATTGCTTGTATCGATCGCTTAGGCGGCACTATGACGATCGCAGATTTAACAACTCCCGATGTCTCATCCAGCGCCTACCGAAATTACGCTAAACCTAATGCTGTTCCACCTTCCGTACAATATTATATTCAACAGGAGAACCTATACTCATGCCAAATCGTTTGAGTTCTGAACCTAGTCGTCAACGGAAAAGGAATCGATCGGATGATTGCTGTAATGAATTGAAGTTAGCTGATTTTAGAGTCGGGGTTGATAACGTAATTTTTTCAGTAGATACTGATTTGAAGCGATTGTTAGTCCTGTTGGTAATGCGGCAAGAGGAGCCATTTGTGGGGCAGTGGTCTTTGCCCGGAACCTTGGTCCGAAATGGGGAAGCCTTAGAAGCGGCTGCCGATCGTATTTTAGCGGAAAAAATTCGGGTCCAAAATCTCTACCTTGAACAGCTTTATACCTTTGGTGGACCCATGCGTGATCCCCGAGAAGCCGAAGCAAGTTATGGCGTGCGATATTTGTCTGTAAGCTATTT
>JANXNM010000162.1 GCA_025354065.1 Synechococcales cyanobacterium 340R_concoct_173_sub
TTCAGCAAACGCTCTTGCATTTCCTTATCTTTCATAAAGGTGCTGTTGGCATCTTCATAAACCCAGTTATCCACCGCATCCGCCGTCGCCGACCAGCCCATCGTGTTGACCAACCGCTTCGACAATTCGCGCACACCTTCATAGCCATGGGATAGCATTCCCTCATACCATTTAGGATTCAGGAGCTTGGTGCGAGAGTCAAGGCGAACAGTTTCAGATAGGGTCCGAATCTGGGCATTTGCTGTGGTCGTGTCGGCCATGTAAGACGTGGGCGCTTTGCCATCATCTCGCAGTCTAGATACGATTTTAGTGGGGTCAGAATCATAGTAGTGGGAGACATCCGTGAGGGAAATCTCCGACGAATCTAGGTTCTGGAAGGTGACATCGGCAGTCTTCAATGAAGCCCGGAAAATGTCTTCCTTTTGTTCCATCACACCAGGATTGTCCGACGAGAATGCAAAGCCTTTACGGGCCAGGTACATGTCTTGTAGTTCTTTTTCATTTTCCCAAGTCCCATTCTCAACTGCCAAATTGATGTTGGATGAGTAGGAACCGGACGCATTAGAGAAAACGCGAGTGGCCGCTTGACGAACACTCACACCCAATTCTGCGGCTTGAGCGATCGCATGTTTTCTAACGTAGTTCATCTCCAAAGGTTCATCAGCTTCAGCAGCCATCTTCACCGCTTGATCCAAGAGCGCCATTTGGTTCATGAACAAGTCACGGAATACACCCGAACAGTTAACAACGACATCAATCCGAGGGCGACCGAGTTCATTTAATGGAATCAATTCCAACTTATTCACGCGACCAAAGGCATCAGCTACAGGCTTGGTTCCGACCATCCAAAGGATTTGGGCCAGAGATTCGCCGTAGGTTTTGATGTTGTCAGTTCCCCAAAGAACGCAAGCGATCGTCTCTGGATAAGCACCATCATTTTCCAAGCGTTGACGATCGATCAACCGATCGACCACAACTTTTGCCGCATTGACCGCCGCTGTTGTCGGAATCGATTGCGGATCAAGGGCGTGGATATTCTTACCCGTCGGAAGAACATCAGGATTACGAATCGGGTCGCCGCCGGGACCAGGAGTCAAGTACTCCCCATTTAGGGCCGTGAGCAAGCCTCCAAGTTCATTATCGGCAACCACTTGTTTCAAGCAGAATTGCAAGAATTCAAACAAGGGCTTAATCGCATCCCCGTCTACGTTTCCGTAGCCCAGTTTGTGCAGTACCTCGATCCAAGGTTCTTGTTTGCCACCCAACCCATTGAATAGATTGCCAAACATGGAAGTCTTTGAGACTCGCCCCTCTTTATCTTGCTGAGCGCGCACCATGGCTGTCACAGCCTCACGACTAGCCGCATTAATGTCATTCAATAATTGAACATCTTTCAGAACACCGAGGTCGCTATTCTTGAAAATCTCATCAATATCGCGATAAACACTATTAGCAATCACGCGAGTCAAGCTGAGAATGCCTTCTTCTTCACGATCGAGGCTAGCAATATTTACCAAAGTAGCGATCGCTTCGTCAGCCGTCGGCGGTTTACCAATGGTGTGCAATCCGCAAGGCAGCAAACGAGATTCAATCTCCATG
>JANXNM010000172.1 GCA_025354065.1 Synechococcales cyanobacterium 340R_concoct_173_sub
GTCGCCTAATTTTATAGATTTTATAAAAAACTCCCTTGATCGCATAGTGCAACCCCAGGGAGTTTTAAAATTCTTTGAAAGTCCACCGCAGTGCCGTCTTACCTCAGTTTGAGACCTGGTCAAAACCAGGTGGGTACCGTATGCAGCATGTCTAAAGTTTCTGAGTACAAGCTCAGTTTACCGCGACACACTACGTAGATTCCCTTATTCAATAAGACATAGATCAAAAAACATTATTGGCAGTCACCAACACCTCCGTGGACTCATTTGTATTTTACAACGTCCGATCGACGAATGGGAAGCAGTTGTATGATTTGCTCATGTGATATTGAGATGCAATGCCCATCGACCTTAATCCAATCCATACCAGATACGTTCAATCGTGTCCGCCATCGCTCGCGCTTTTGCCTCATCGGCCTGATCAAAACAGACTGTGACATGTCCTAATTTTCGGCCCGATCGTGCTTCTGATTTTCCATACCAATGCACCGTTGCACCGGGAATTTTCGCCAACCACGATCGGACTTCACCATAATCTGATGTTGCAGATTCAAACCCCAACAAATTCACCATGACCGCCCCGCCGCAATTTAACGCCGAACTTCCCAAAGGCATTCCTGATACGGCCCGAAGTTGTTGTTCAAATTGCGAGGTTATGGATGCATCTAAGGTGTAATGGCCGGAATTATGAGTGCGGGGTGCAATCTCATTGACCAGTACTTGGCCGTCTAAGGTTTCAAAAAATTCAATCCCAAAAATTCCCACTACTTGCAAACTTTCGACAATGGTTCGTGCGATCGCCCCGATCGTTTGCTCTAACCCAACAGGCAGTTCGATCGGCACGATTACCCGATGACACACCGCCTTTACTTGTTGAGTTTCTACAATTGGATAGAGCGAAACTTCACCGTCTAACGATCGGGCTACCATGACCGCTAGTTCGCGTTTAAAGGGGATAAATGCTTCCAAAAGTAAATCGATCGCAGGCACTTTGGACAATACTTGATCTAACTCTAACTGCGATTTAACAATGAATGTGCCATAGCCGTCGTAACCATTTCGGCAGGTTTTTAAAACACAGGGAAAGGGGATTTCAGTGGCATCCGAAAGACGACAAAAGTCTGGAGTTGGCAAATTCCGATCGCGTAAAAAACACCGCTGATCATACTTACTAATTAAGGGCGAAAGCGATGATAATGACGGTCGAAAACAAGCGCCCTGTTCTGCCAACTTAGACAGCGCATCCAAATCTACAAATTCATTTTCAAACGTAATTACATCGCTCTTCGCCGCCAATTTTTGGGTCCCTCTCGGATCCGTTA
>JANXNM010000191.1 GCA_025354065.1 Synechococcales cyanobacterium 340R_concoct_173_sub
TTCCAATTCGGGCAGCACTGTTTGGTTGCCCATTTTCATCAGGGCCAAGGCCGCCGCTTTACGAGTTTCAGGCTCAGGATGTTGGTGCAATAGTTCCAGCACTTTTGGGATAGCAGGTTGATGTTGGATGTTACTAAGTGCAGTGGTTGCTTCGCTCCGAGCATCGCTGTCAGTGTCGTCTAAGGCTTGAATTAGAAGCGCGATCGTGGCTTCATCTCGGGTTTCTAGGGCGATCGTGCCAAGCGTTGAAATCACAGCGGTTCGGACTTCAGGAATTGGGGAATCGATCGCCTTCATGATGTGAATTTTGGCCGCACTTCCAATAAAAGCCAACGCCCAAGTCGCCAGTCCTTTGGAATCTTTCGGCGTTTCAGGTGCGGCAATGACATCCAACAGCGCCGCAACAGAAGCTTCCCCACTACGGGCTAATGCGCCTGTGACAGACGTTCGGACGACGGTATCGGGGTCATTTAATAAACTATGAATGAGAGTCGGTACAGCAGTTGGATCGCCGATTAGGGTCAGGGTTTTGGCGGCGGCTCGGCGAACAACTGGGTTCGGGTGATGGGTGACGGCTTGGATTAGATAGGGGGTTGCGCTGGTCCCGATCGCCCCGATCGCTTCTGCAAAGTGAAGTCGAGTGATGCCTCGTTTGTCGCCCAAGCTTTCGACCATTTGCTGAAGCGTGGTTTGGTCTTGGGTATTGGTTGCCGCATCGAACGTTTTGCCCGTGATTTGGTGACGGACGGCTTCGTAAAGTGCGTCGGTTTCTTCAGAATTTAGGACATCCGGGCTGGGCTGAGCATCTGACATGGCGATCGGGGTTTCGGATAGATTCAAGTTCAGATTTACGAAAAAATTATCAGAAAATTGGGTTTAAGATCCCGTGCTTCTAGCAGGGCTTTGTATTAGGATATAGATGGTCACAGACCCGCCCAGATTTAAGATACTCCTAAATAAACAGCAAGGTTGAAAGTCCTGTCAGGGTTGCGATCAGAAACAGGGGAAGCAGAAAAGGCAATGGAAAGTCCAACCTTGGAAGCAAACAAGTATTTTACTTGCGTACAAAACAGAAAAGTCGCCATAGGGCATTGGGAGACTTAAAACGGACATGGAGAGAAGGTAAGACTGGCTTGCCAGCACATCTCGATGAAGTGTCAAGAATCACCGTTGCTTTAGCTCGGTGAGTATGTCAATCCTTAATTTGGCTGCGGAGCTGGGCGAGTGCCGCTTCAATTTTTGCAAGTTCTGGGTCGAGTTGAGCCATCAGCATTGATTTTGTCAGCTTTGCTTTTTTGGCGGTTTCGGTGCTTTCTTCAATCAAACGATCGCGGTATTGCTCTAATTCAGCAATCACTTCAGAAATGTCTTGAGTCGTTGCGGGGGCGATGTCCGTCATTTTGGCTTCCTAAGGTTGGTTTGTTAATTGAATTGAGTCTCTATTTTCTGCGATCGCCTGTCCCTTCTGTCTAGTTGTGTTCGCAAATGTTGAGCGATGGTTAGAAATGGTGTCTATTGTTACGGATTGTTTCTTACTTTCATTTAACCGGGGTTTCGGTCGAGGTATCCCTTTAGTGTGATGAGGGCTTGAGTAATCAAGTTTTTAAGTTATCCATACTGACAAGGAGAGCGAAATGCTTGACGCATTTTCCCGCGCGGTAGTTAGCGCAGATACGAAGACTGCTTGTATTAGCGGTTCTGATTTAGACGCTTTGAAGGCTTTTGTTGCTTCTGGTAACAAGCGTCTGGATTCAGTAAACGCGATCGCTAGTAATGCTAGCTGCGCCGTTTCTGACGCTGTTTCTGGCATGATTTGCGAAAACAGTGGTTTGATCCAAGCGGGTGGAAATTGCTACCCAACACGTCGCATGGCTGCTTGCTTGCGCGATGGCGAAATTGTTCTTCGCTATGTTGCTTATGCATTGTTGGCTGGTGACGCTTCGGTTCTTGACGATCGTTGCTTGAATGGCCTGAAAGAAACTTACGCTGCATTGGGCGTGCCTACGCAGTCCGCTGCTCGTGCAGTCCAAATCATGAAAGCTGTGTCTATTGCGCATATCAATAACACAAACACCATGTACCAAGGCACCGCTAAGTATCGCAAAATGGATACTATCCAAGGCGATTGCTCGGCTTTGGCTGCTGAAGCTGGTTCCTACTTTGATCGCGTGATTTCTGCACTGAGCTAGTTGCATTCGCATGTGTGCGTTTCGCTTTGCCAGTTCGATAGTCAATGCTTGATCAAACATTCCATTCAGGAGAAAAACAATGAAATCTGTTATCACGACTGTGATTGCTGCTGCTGATGCAGCGGGCCGTTTCCCGACTACCTCTGATCTTGAGTCCGTTCAAGGTTCTATTCAACGTGCGGCGGCTCGTTTGGAAGCTGCTGAAAAGCTAGCTGGTGGCATCGACAACGTTGCTAAAGAAGGCTATGACGCTTGTTTCAAAAAGTATCCTTACTTGAACGAAGCGGGTGAAGCGGGTGAAAACCAAGTCAAAAAAGACAAGTGTATGCGTGACATCAAGCACTACTTGCGTTTGATTCAGTACAGCTTGATTGTTGGTGGTACTGGTCCTTTGGATGAGTGGGGAATTGCGGGTGCGCGTGAAGTGTACCGTTCCTTGGGTCTTCCAACGGCTCCTTATGTTGCTGCAATGCAATACACTCGCGATCGTGCTTGCGCGCCTCGTGACATGTCGGCTCAAGCGTTGGTTGAATTCCGCGCTTTGCTTGACTATGTAATCAATTCCCTTTCCTAGTTCTTCTAGGGTTGCGGGTTTGCTCATAACCTAAGACTTACATCATGCGCTGTTTCTGGCTTTGGCTGGGGATGGCGCATTTTGTTTGGATTTGAATCTTACGGTTGAAATTTAGATTGGACTACGCTCTAATTGTTCAAACACCGATCGCACTTGTAAACAGCAAGAACGATCGGCTGACCTCAAACCTGAATATCACTAAAGGCCAAGGCTAAAAATGAATATCACACGAGTTGAACGCGATGGCGTGGAATTTTTCACGATCGACGAGACTGGAGAATCGGGAATGTCCGAATCTGGACTTGGGCGTTTATCGGAAGAATGGGTTTAAAACCCCGTCCTTCTAGGACGGCTTTTCTTGGTTTTGAATATACTCCTTAAGTATATCTAAAGGCGCTCCACCGATAGAAGATACAAAATAGCTTGGACTCCAAAGAGCATCTTTACCATAGGGCTTAGGATAACCAGCTTGCCCATATCTTCGACTTGAAACACCTTTCAAAACATTAACTATTTGAGATACAGACAACTTAGGCGGGTACTCAATCAAGGCATGGATATGATCTGATTCGCCATTAAATTCCTGTACTTGAAAATCCCTCTTTACTCCTACTTCTCTAAAAGATTTTTCAATCGCAGCAAGACTTTCAGAAGTAAAGATTTTTCGCCTATATTTTGTAACGCAGACCAAATGTATTTTAAGGTCAGAAATACTATGCCTTTCTTTGCGTAAACTGGTTGTCATTCTAAGCAGACCAATGGATAATACACCTACAGACCAACTTTAGCATAAGCAATGAAAGCTAGGTATCAATACAGATTTTACCCGACTGACCAACAACAAAAGAGCTTTGCTCAATTGTTCGGTTGTGTCCGTGTGGTCTGGAATGATGCTTTAGCGCTTTGCAAGGCTTCTGGCAAAGCAATTGGCGTTAACAAGCTTTCGGCTATGCTTACTCAGTCCAAAAAGACCGAAGAAAGACAATGGCTTAAAGATGTATCGTCTGTACCGTTACAGCAATCCTTAAGATATTTAGATGTTGCCTATCGCAACTTTTTTAATTCTCTAAAAGGAAAGCGAAAAGGGAAAAAAGTTGGCTCGCCAAAATTCAAAAAGAGAACCAATAATCAATCTGCTGAGTTTACCAAAGCGGCGTTTTCCCTTTCTGGAGATAGTGTTTATCTAGCCAAGATAGGAGATATCAAGCCAGTATGGTCTAGAAAACTGCCATCAGAGCCTAGCTCTGTAACGGTAATCAAAGACTGTGCTAGTCGATATTTTCTTAGCTTTGTAGTGGATATAGAGCCAGAACATATTGAGCCAATTAATTCATCGGTAGGGATCGATCTAGGTGTTAAAACGTTTGCTGTACTCAGTACTGGCGAAAAGTTTCAAAGCCCTGATTATTCCAAACTAGACAGAAAAATTAGAAAGTTACAGCGCAAATTAGCAAGGCAATCTAAAGGCTCTAATAGACGGCATAGAATCCGTTTGAGAATAGCCAAAAAGCATAACAAAATTGCTGATACTCGCAATAACTTTCTGCATAAAGTCTCTACTGAAGTGGTTCGCAAAAACCAAGCAATCACTTTAGAAGATCTCAATGTTTCTGGCATGGTCAAAAACCGCAAGCTTGCAAGAGCAATTAGTCAGCAAGGATGGAGAGAATTTAGGACTCTTTGCAAAGCTAAATCTGAAAAGTATGGCAGAACGTTCTCAACAGTTAGCCGTTGGGAGCCTACGAGCCAAGTCTGCTCAGATTGTGGCTATCAATGGGGCAAGTTAGATCTTAGTATCAGAACTGTTACTTGCCTAAGTTGTGGGACTACTCACGACCGTGATGAGAATGCTGCTAAAAATATAGATAAAGTCGGGATAGGGAACTGCCACGACTCTAAACGAACGCGGAGAGACAATAAGACTGCCTCGGTAGCAAGTCTCAGTGATGCGTTAAGAATCACCGTTGCTTCAGCACGGTGAGTGTTTCAACTGGTTTTACAAAAAGCGATCCGAATGCGAGTTCAGATCACTGCCACGGAACTGATTGAGATTAAGACGGTCGATCGGTGGAAAGACGCAGTAGGCCACATCTTAGCCAAAGCCCACAGATATCCAAACCATGCCAAACGACTTCATTTGTTCAGTTCAGAAGAACCGATATTAGAGACGATCGAACAAGTCTGCACCCCGCACAATATCCGCGTCACTTACGAGAAGGTCGATCGGCCCAAACTCAACCCCAGCAACTCTAAATCAATCTAGAGATCCACAAAAAAATTGCCGTAGTCCTGATTAAGGGATTGCGGCGATCGTTCTAGAGTATTTAAGATTCGTTCTATCGAAACGGTGATATTGAATCTCGGAAAAATTGTCAGCCATAAAGAACTGAAATATAGACCAGATTAGCGTTTGGCACTCTTAGCTACCCGAAGGCGAACCAATGTTGAAAGAATTTGTAAAATCACGAGTCAGTACCAATTGATGAAGCTCCAGTCTTAAAGAGTTGCTTGACTTATCAAGTCCTCTCTATGTAAATCAATGTAACAGATTGTATTGAGTTTTGTAAACAAAGTCTTGATCTTTTTCACAAAACCCGATCGGTTCTCCCCAAAAACTGAAATTTCAAGCCCGATCGCCTCGCGCAAATCCTCTTCAACCCCGATTTTTCCATGCAGCCATCTGACGGACTCAATCAACCCCGCTCTTCTCGGCAGCGCCACCTTCTGTAACGACCTCAACACTGTCTAAATGCTCTTGCAATCTGGAATAAACCTCAACCACACTTCACCGAGCCAACACACCGCTTATGTGGGCAGCAGGCGAAGGCTACAACGAGATTTGTATTGCTCTCCTCAATGCAGGCGCTGAAACCGATATTCTCAATGCCACTAACTACACTGCCGGATCAGATCTAAATGCCCGTAACCTCGGCGATTGGACTTCCTTGATGATGACCGCTGCTCGAAATGACTTAACCCGTGCTCGAATTTCTTTTGTTCCAAGGCGCAGACTTTAGCCCTCGCAATAGATGGGAGCCACCGCCCTCGACGAAGCTAAAAAATCATTCCGAAGCACCGCTGCAATGGCCCTTCTACCTACCACTGGAGCCACTGAGTAATAGGCATAATAGGCCAAATAATCGTCTCAAAAAGAGGCTGAAACCCACGACTGGCGGGCACCCAAAAACAAGTCTAGAATCTGCCAATCTGAGAATGGACTGTGAACTAATATTAAGAAATCTCAAGTTCCAGTGCTTTGTAACATGAATGGCTGCAATGGCATTGTATAAGAGATTTTGAAGGGTTTAGATTACAAGCAAAAGTTGACAAGCTTTAGAACGTCCTACGTCACACGTTACTCAGATGAGATTTCAGATGAGCACCGATAAATTGACTAGATGTTTTACGATTTAAACAATGCTGTCTTTTAATCTTCCGGTCTGTAAAAGCAGGCTGAAAACCGGGGCGATCGCCCTAGGTGAAGCAAAACACAAACATTTACTAAACAGTAAATTTAGGAGAATTAAAAATGCTTGACGCATTTGCAAAGGTTGTTTCCCAGGCTGACGCTCGCGGCGAATACCTTAACGTTAGCCAACTGGACGCTCTAGGCGCAATGGTTGCTGAAGGTAACAAGCGCATGGACACCGTTAATCGCATCACTGCAAACGCATCTGCGATCGTTGCGAATGCAGCACGCTCCTTGTTCGCTGAACAGCCTCAACTCATCGCTCCTGGTGGCAACGCATACACCAGCCGTCGGATGGCCGCTTGCTTGCGTGACATGGAAATCATCCTTCGCTACATCACTTACGCAGTCTTCGCAGGTGACGCATCCGTCCTCGACGATCGTTGCTTGAACGGTCTACGCGAAACCTACCTTGCATTGGGTACTCCTGGCGCATCTGTGGCCGTTGGCGTAAGCAAAATGAAAGACGCATCCCTTGCAATCATTGGCGATCGTAACAACATCACTTCCGGCGACTGTTCAGCAATCATGTCTGAAGTGGCTAGCTACTTCGATCGTGCTGCTTCATCGGTTGCATAAATCTTCTCTGATGTGAGTTTCAAGCCCTGCGATAAGTTGCGGGTTTGAAACTCATTTCAACGCTTGACCCTACAACGCTTTTTTTATTCACTGGGAGATACCAAATGAAGACCCCTCTTACCGAAGCAGTCGCTGCTGCTGATTCACAAGGCCGCTTTCTAAGCAGCACCGAAATGCAAACCGCATTTGGTCGTTATAAGCAAGCCGCCGCATCCTTGGCCGCCGCAAAAGCATTGACCGAAAAAGCGACTTCCTTGGCAGACGGCGCAGCAAATGCTGTCTACAGCAAATTCCCCTACACCACCACAATGTCCGGCCCTAACTACGCGTCCACCGCGACGGGTAAGGCTAAGTGCGTTCGTGACATCGGCTACTACCTGCGTATGGTCACCTACTGCTTGGTTGTGGGCGGAACAGGCCCAATGGATGACTATTTGGTTGCAGGGATCGCTGAAATCAACAAGACCTTTGACCTAGCTCCAAGCTGGTATGTCGAAGCACTTAAATACATCAAAGCAAGCCATGGCTTGACTGGAGATTCTGCTTCTGAAGCGAACTCCTACCTTGACTATGCAATCAACACCCTGAGCTAGTCAGACCTTTAAAGATGGGGCAAGATTCTGCGTGAAAACTACAGATCTTGCCCCTCTTTAATAGCCTCTCTTTAATAGAGAGCCTAGGTAGAGCTTGACTGAGTTGGGACTAGATTCGATTTACTTCTTACGATTACGGAGGCTATAGCATGGCGATTCCATTGCTTGAATATGCTCCGTCTAGCCAAAATCAGCGGGTTGCTGGTTTTGAAGCTTATGGCGATGAGCAGGCGAGAGTATTCTCCGCTGACAATCTTTTGTCTAATACCGATATGGATGCGCTAATTGAAGCCGCCTATCGTCAAATTTTCTTCCATGCGTTCGCTGCCGATCGCGAGAAGTTTTTGGAATCTCAACTGAGAAGCGGTCAAATCACCGTTCGCGATTTCATTCGTGGACTGTGTTTGTCTAGAACCTTTACGGGCAGCTTCTTCAACTTAAACAGCAACTACCGCTTCGTTGAGCATTGCATCAACAAAGTCTTGGGACGTTCGCCCTATAGCGAAAAGGAAAAAATCGCTTGGTCCATTGTCATTGCGACAAAAGGCCGATCGGCATTCATCAATCAATTGCTGGATAGCGATGAATATTTGACTGCGTTTGGTGATGCGATCGTGCCCTACCAACGTCGTCGGACATTACCGTCCGGTGCCAAGGAAGTGCCCTTCAATATCCAAAACCCTCGTTATGACGAGTACCACCGCGCCCAGCTTGGCTTCCCGAAAGCCGTCTGGCAGACCACCGTCAAGCGCTTTACTCCTCAAGAAGCAGTGTCAAAAGCCGGAAGCCCAGCGAACTACCTAACCATGGCGCGTAGCTTGAATACGCCGAATGTAGGTCAGCCCGTAGTATCTGCAATGAATACCGATATGAAAAAGGTTCCTTACCGCACCTTGAAGTACTAATTGAAAAATTAGAGTTTACGATCGGGGTTCTATCATCAGAGAACTAAGGTCAGGACAGTAACAAACAACGGTTGGCAATTGTCAGCCGTTGTTTATTTTTGGAGACCTTGGCATCGAATCCAAATTTCCGAGCAACATTGTGGACAAACGTTTTTTTAATCTCTTTAACTTGACTGAAGATCAGGCGATCGCACTTCTTGAAACACCGATCGCAGATTTAGCAGATCCATCAGAAAAATATATTGCAGTTTCTCACCTGATTAATTTCAATACGGAAAAGACGATTAAAGCCTTGATACATGCGATCGAAACAACTGATGTTAACAATGTTGATGAACGGATTGTGCGACGTAAAGCCGTCGAAAGTTTAGGGCGATTAAAAGCAACATCTGCATTAGAAACAATCTGTAAGTGTCTACAGGATGAGGACAAATATACCGTTGAGAATGCAGTCTGGGCGATCGGTGAAATAGGGGTGTCATGTTCCACACCCATGGAACTCGTGGCTGCTGTACTAGATCGTAACGATCAGATTTACCGAGTCATTATTCAAACACTTGTTAAGCTCGACTATACCCCAGCGTTAGATCGAATTCGGCGATTTACAACCGATTCAGATGAACCCACTCGGAGTGCCGCGATCGCCGCAGTATGCAGATTCACAGGCAATTACAGCACCATTGATCAAGTCATCGCGTTCTTACACCACCCAAATGTAAACGCGAGACGTGCGTGCCTCCAAGACTTGATTGATGCAAATTACTACGCCGCAATTCCTGAAATTGTGACCTGTCCCGTATCCGTTGTTTTTAGATTACGAGCAATTCGATTATTAGCTGAATCAGGCGTAAAGTCAGGCAAAATCAACTTTAAAACCGATGTCCAACCTTACTTAGACATCGCGATCGAAGACCATCCAAAAAGTTTAAAACTAGTTCATTCCTATCAAAAAGCTCCCAGTATTGAAGAACTAATGAGTTTGCTCTATGAAACTGACTTTGGAATTTGCTACCTCGCAACTCAAACATTATTAGAAGAACACTCTGACATAGCGCCTGAAGCATTACTGGTAACCTACAAAGAAGAAGCACACAACGATTACGGCGCACATTATCACGTCATCAAAACGCTAGGTTGGCTTAAATATAAACCTGCCTACGATTTAATTGTCAATGAAGGACTCTACAACAAAGAACCACAGTTCCAAAAATCACGAGCCGCCGCCGCGATCGCCCTCGGTGAACTGGGTGATATACAAGCCATTCCAGAATTAAAAAAAGTCCTAGAAACAAGGCTATGGGATTTGAAATATGGCGCACTGATGGCACTAGAAAAATTCAATGATTTTAGTGGTCATGCAATCGCCCTAAACGATACCGACTGGCTTATTGCAGCTCGTGCAAAAGGCTAGAAACGATCGCCATCTAGCAGAACATTCCACCAACAAAAACACGCAACAAAAAGCACAACCATGAAACGAAGTTGTGCTTTTTGCTTTAATAGAACCCTGGCATCGAGCTATTTTGACGGGCCATTGCTAGCCAACTATCGTCGCCGCAACGTTGTTTCACCACTCAGTTCGGGATGGATGAGCGTGGGTCCAACGTGCCATAGACACCAGGAAATCTGTTGAATTGTGTTAAGACACAACCCAGAAGGCTGCATAAAGATTAGTCAATACTTAATTTGAAATGAAGAGGACAAGCCCTCGGTCTATTAGTACTACTCGACTGCACTCATTACTGAGCTTCCATCTATAGCCTATCAACGGGTGTTCTTCCCGTG
>JANXNM010000243.1 GCA_025354065.1 Synechococcales cyanobacterium 340R_concoct_173_sub
AGGTAGCCTGTCGGAAAGGATCCCAACAGATAGGCCACCACCATTGTCGCGGCAATCATCAACCATGCGATCGTCGTCCCAGTCATCTTATTTCCTCCTCAAGTCTGCCTATCTCATTTCCACGCCCTCATCATAGGGCACCGATTGGTCAGCGGCGCTTGAATAGTAATGCCAAAATGCCTGTAAGCATCGTAGAAAAAGTTGTTTTGCTTTGTCCAAGTTCTCTCGACTACGTTCAACATCACCCACTAAGCCCCAAGACGAAGCTATACCCGACCGATCGCCTAATTATTTTTTGTCATTCAAAGTTGCATTCAAAAAATCTGTAATCAAAAACTATAGTTTCTATTTCAAATACGATCGGTATCGTCCCAGCGCTGTCAATGGAAAATGTTGACAATACAAATTATATTTTAAATAGAAATGCTGCGGAAATCCCGTTCCCGTATGCCATTCCTCCGACCATTCACCATTCACATTCTGCGTGGAAATCAAATACGAAGCCGATCGCGCCATCGCTTCATTCACCCGATCGCGCAATGACCCATCAACCACCGCCGCCGCCCCCGCTATTAACCCCATCAACCCCCAAGCCGTTTGCGACGGAGTACTATCACCTTTACCCATAAGAGACCGATCGGCATAGCTCCCACAAGTCTCACCCCAACCTCCATCCACATTCTGACAATTCACCAACCATTCAACCGCCCGCACCATTGACAATTTAAACTTCTGAATCAATCCCAGCGAATCAAATGCTGTTAATACGCCACAAGTTCCATAAACATAGTTAACCCCCCAACGCCCAAACCAACAGCCTTCCGGTTCTTGTTCTTGAAGTAAATATACGATCGCTTTTTCAATCTGATCTATTGACAATGCAGAACCCACTCTCAACCCCCCAACCATTTCCAGAACTCTCGCCGTCACATCCGCCGTATTCGGGTCAATCATTGCCCGCACATCACCGTAGGGCAAATCATTCAACCAATCTTGATCATTATCTAAATCAAACGCAGCCCAACCGCCAGGGCGACATTGCATTGTTTCAATCCACCGCACCGCCCGATCGATCGCTTGTGCTTTTAATACCTCATTTGACGACTCAACTCGGGCCAATGCCATCACCACCACCGCCGTATCATCGACATCCGGATAAAAGCGATTATCAAATTCAAATGCCCAAGCTCCTGGCGCACCTTTCTTGTTTTTTACCGCCCAATCGCCATAATCAAGAATCTGCATTTTCACTAACCAATCCGCGCCCTGTCTTAAAGCTGGGTGATTAGAACCCAAACCCGATTCAGAAAGCGATCGCATCACCAATGCTGTATCCCATACAGGGGAAACACATGGCTGAATCCAATACTCATTGTCAGTCTCAACACCAAAGCGATCGAGAGCTGCAATACCACGGGCTACGACAGAATCATTCACATCATACTTTAATGTTTTCATCGCCAACAATGAATTCAACATGGCTGGAATGATTCCGGCCCAATCTCCCGTTTCTTCCTGACGATCTAATATCCACTGTTCAGCCGTCGCTAATCCTTCTGTTCGGAATGGAACTAAATTCAATTCTTCCGCAATCTTAAACGCAAAATCTAATTCAATAAACCCATCGGTCCAGTTCCCTTTTTTCGGTAATTCATAGCGTCCCCGATCGTCTCCCTTCACATACAATTCATCTAATGTAATCCTAGGCTCTGTCAACCACACGGGTTTACGATCGAACACCACCATTAACGGTACCGTACTGCCCCGCGCCCAACTCGACAATTCATAAATAGTAAACGGCGAAATCTGATCTGGCAGCAACATAATCCACGGCGGAATCGATGGTAACCCACGCCAGTCATAGCAACCAATTACAGCTAGATGAAATTTAGTAAAAATTCGGGCTTTAGCAATGCCCCC
>JANXNM010000280.1 GCA_025354065.1 Synechococcales cyanobacterium 340R_concoct_173_sub
CCACACGCGCTGAACACGCCAGCGGGCGGCCTCCGGCTATGTTAACACGCAGCCTTTGAGCCATCCCACTAACGCATCACCGTGGGGTGGCTCAAGTTTTTGGTTTTTTCCACCCTAGAAAAAACTAAAAATCACCATGAACATGGCTCCTCCCGTATTCGTTCGATCGAACGCCGAACCCACACGCATTCTTCTCATCGGAACCCGCGACGGCATCCAAGAAACGATCGACCATCTCTGCGTCCTCAACTTCTGCGACCACTCAGCCTGGAGCAAAATTCAACCGCACCCCGACAGGCAAGGCGACTACCTCAGCACCATGACCAAATGGCGCATGTAGGACTTCAAAGAAATCAGGATTGAATCACATCCATTATTTGCCCTAGCGACTAAAGCCACGGCTACACAAACAAAGTCCGCCCTAAGCGGACTAAGACTCTATTCTTAACCCACGAGGGTAGGTTTTGTTTGTGTAGACCGCGTTCGCGAAGCGTCTCCAACGGAGAAATGCAATCGCCGGATAACTGGGTCTTAACCACCCTCTAGACAGGTTTCATTTTCTGAAACCAGACCACCCAGACCGATCGTACCCCTCATAATTCAGACATCGTTATCCTGGCCTCTGCGTATGCGAACCCCGATCGACGCTCGCCTCTATCAAATCGGCTTCCTCGCGAGTTTCCTACTTCTCGGCTTCATCACCCGTGACTGGCAGCTCCATATTGAAGTTGTCCTCACCGCGATCGCCGCCGCCCTCACCACCCAATACCTCTGCCTAAAACTAAAGAACTCAAAAAATCTCTTAGTCCCCCTTCACAATGGGGATTTAGGGGGATATTCCCAGTTCTACAGCCCAATGATCACCGCCTTAGGATTATCCGTTCTACTTCGCGTTGATCATCCATGGGCCATGGCATTCGCAGCAACGATCGCAATTATATCCAAATTCCTCTTGCAATTCAATCAAAAACACATCTTCAATCCTGCTAACTTTGGCATTGTCTGTGCTGTTCTCTTCACGCATGAAGCCTGGGTTTCACCGGGTCAATGGGGCGAATCCATGTGGTATGTGATCATGTTCTTAATCTGTGGTGGATTAGTACTGAAAAAAGTGGGCCGTTGGGACACCACGATCGCATTTCTTTCATTCTATTTCGCCATGGAAGCAGTGCGTAATGTATACCTCGGCTGGACTTGGGATGTGTGGAGTCATCGCATGATGAGCGGTTCATTGATCATGTTTTCATTTTTTATGATTACCGATCCGCGTACCATTCCCAATGCAAAACCCGCCCGAATCATTTGGACCTTTACGATCGCATTAATCACCTTTATTCTAAGAAATTACTTTTTCATGACCACCGCTGTCTTTTTTGCATTGTTTCTAGCTGCACCACTCACCCTTCTTTTAGATTGGATTTTCAAAGACGATCGATTTGATTGGTTCAATCTCCCCGGTGCTATCACTCCCGAAATCAAGTCCATCTAAATTCATTCATTTTGGTAATCGTCATGAATATGATTCGATCGTTTTTTGCCGTAGTACTTTCATTATTTTTAGTATTTACAAATTCATTACCAGCCCTGGCCTTCTGTGGCTTCTACGTTGCAAAGGCAGATACCAAACTCTATAACCAAGCCTCACAAGTTGCGATCGCCCGCGCCAACGATCGAACCATTCTCACCATGGCCAACGATTACCAAGGCGAAGCGAAAGATTTTGCCATGGTTGTCCCAGTCCCTACAGTGCTCAAAAAAGAACAAGTCAAAGTCGCAAATCCAACG
>JANXNM010000290.1 GCA_025354065.1 Synechococcales cyanobacterium 340R_concoct_173_sub
ATGTTCAGTGGATAAATCCAACGTGCTGGAAGTCTCTCAACTGTGGCGTGACAAAATCACTGAGATGTCCGCCGACTATCCAGAGGTTGAACTCTCTCATCTCTATGTGGATAATGCTGCGATGCAACTGGTCCGATCGCCCCGGCAATTTGACACGATTGTCACGAGTAATCTGTTTGGCGATATTTTGTCAGATGCAGCGGCAATGCTCACGGGCAGTATTGGCATGTTGCCATCTGCCAGCCTCAGCCATCCCGGTCAACCCGGTGTATATGAACCAGTTCACGGATCTGCGCCGGATATTGCAGGTCAGGATAAAGCGAATCCGTTGGCTCAGATTCTCAGTGCGGCGATGATGTTGCGTTATGACCTGAACCAAGCGGCGGCGGCAGATGCGATCGAGGCGGCGGTGATTGCGGTTTTAGATCAAGGCTATCGGACAGGCGATATTGTGTCTACTGGATTTGAAGTGGTGGGTTGCAAGGCGATGGGTGATGCGTTGCTTAAAGCGTTAGTTTAGAGTCCAGACCATCGGTCTCCAAGGGCCGATCGGTCTCAACTGAAGCCTGAATTTTGGCAACATTTTTCTCATATTTGCTAGGTTCAATCCCCAACTCTTCCAACGTCGTCCATCCCGGCAACCACCGACGACGATCGCGTAAATTTTTAGCATTAACCCAAAACCGAATGCTCCGATCGCAGGACGACTCTAGTTCAGCAAAGACGTACCCTTCTTCATTTTTACGATTCACCACCGCAAAATGTCGCCAACCAAACGTCGCTTCGCAGGCGGTCCATTTTGAGCCGAGGAGATGGGGGAACTTTTGTTTTTTTGGCATCGTCGGAAAATGTTGAATTGTGAATGTCGAATATTGAATTGAGGTGTTTGGCACTTGATGAGCGTTTTGGGAACCTTACAGTACCATGAAGTACCGTCTGATTTGGTTTCGCTGTATTTGAGCTTCTTCTATATCCTTTGGAGGATTACGCCCGTGAATGACTTGCAACACTCCTTAAGTCGAAGATTAAGTCCAAAATTGCTGCCCTGGACTGCACTTGCGATCGTTGTGACCAATATTGGAAGTCTCGCAAAGGCCGAAAATCTCGATCACATTCGCCAATTGCTATCGACGAAACAATGTCAGCGGTGTGATCTTCAAAGTGCCAATCTTGTCATGGCGAATCTTCAGAGTGCGAGTCTCACCTACGCCAATTTGCAGCAGGCAAACCTAAGCCGCGTTAACTTCATCGGGGCAGATTTACGCAATGCAAAACTAGCTGGTTCTAGTCTCAGTGGCGCGAATCTTAGCGGGGCCGACTTAACTGGGGCTGACCTGCGTAATACAGATCTACGGGGAACCGTATTTACTGGGGCGATTTTGACGGGCACGCTGCTTGATGGCGCAACACTCCAAGCTGCGATCGACTTGCCTAGTACAGTAGGCACCGCTGAACAATATTACCAATGGGCTACTGACTCCACACGCCAAAAACGCTACGACATCGCAATTGATCAATTCAGCCAGTCTCTACTAAGAAACCCTGTTCACGCTCCGTCGTATTTTGGACGCGGCATTGCGAAGTTTGAAACAGGCGATCGGAAAGCGGCGATCGTAGATATGGGGCAAGCCAATGAGTTGTTTAAAACCCAGGGGGACAAAGCAGGAGTGGAATCAAGCGATCGGATTTTGCTGGAGATGAAAAAACCAATTGAATCAACTGAGGGCAGAGGCGGCAATGGTTTAGGGATGTCAATGATCAACATTGTCGGTGGACTGCTTAGGGTCTTCTTGATTCGTTAGACCGCTACTGCCGTTTGAAGAATCGATTTCACACCCGCTTTATCTAATATCTGCGGAATCAAATCCTCTCGCTTAATCGCCATCAGGTGAACGCCTTGGCAAAGACTTTGAGCCAATTTTACCTGTTCAGCCGCGATCGTGACTCCTTCTTGGAGCGGATCAGTTGCCCGTTCTAAGCGATCGATAATATGGTCTGGAATGCTAACTCCCGGAACAGCTCGATTAATAAAACGCGCATTTTTCGCCGATTTCAACAAGAAAATTCCAGCTAAAACTGGTCTCCCAGCAGGCCTAGCAATTTCGGTCATAAATTTGTCGAGCCGATCGAAGTCCGTAATCAACTGACTTTGAAAAAATTCTGCACCCGCCTCAACTTTGCGCTCAAAGCGACGCTGTAATCCTGACCAACTCCCACACTGTGGATCCACGGCAGCGCCCATGCAAAGGTCCGTCGCTCCGTCGGTTAAGGCATGATCTGTCCAGTCAAACCCGGAATTCAGCTTCGTGATCATCTGCAACAGCCGAATCGATTCCAATTCAAACACAGCCCGAGATGTGGGATGGTCGCCCGCTTTTACTGGATCTCCTGTCAAGGCCAACACATTCCGAATCCCTAGCGCATGGGCACCCAGCAAATCGGCTTGTAACCCGATCGCATTCCGATCGCGGCAAGCCAACTGATAGACGGGTTCAATTCCTTCTTCCAACAACAACAAAGCCGACACTAAAGACGACATCCGCATTACTGCTCGACTACCATCCGTGATGTTTACCGAATGAACCCAACCTTTAAGCTGCTTTGCCATCTCGATCATATGAGCCGGATTCGTTCCCTTGGGCGGAGCAACCTCAGCGGTAATCAGAAAGTCCCCTTTAGCGAGGGCGGTTCGGAAGCGAGTCAGGGGCGATCGTGCCATACTAGCGAAAAAATTATAAGAAACTATTACTCAAGCGTAATCCGAATTCGGATTTCACAGAATCGTTTCATCAGAATTTTATAGTTAGCCTCATAATTTTCCGTAATTTCTCACTTGTTTAACTATCCCATTCAAATTCTAGGCTAAATCATAGGTGCGAACCCAAGTGCGTTTTTCACCTTCGCCAGAGTTGCATTAGCCAATGTCTCAGCCTTTTCCCGGCCCTCCCGCAGTACCATATCCAAATATCCCGGTTCCGCCAAAATCTGGTCATAACGATCGCGAATGGGAGAAATTGCTGCGATCGTCGTCTCCGTCAACAACGGTTTAAACTGTCCCCAGCCCATCTCTGCACATTCCCCTGCCACTGCCGCCTGGGTTTGTCCGGACAACAGCATATATAGTGTCAAAAGATTATTACACTCAGGCCGATCGAGATTGCCGAATTCTAAGCCGCGTGTTGGGTCAGTTTTACACTTTTTGATCTTAGTTGCGATCGCATCATTAGTCTCTAGAATACTGATACGACTGAGTTCCGAGGGATCCGACTTAGACATCTTGCGCGTTCCATCCGCCAAACTCATCACCCGTGCCCCTTCTTTGCGAATCAGCGGATTTGGCACTTTTAAAACAGGCTGAGTTTCAGTCCCAAACTTATAATTAACCCGCTGAGCAATATCACGAGTCAGCTCTAAATGCTGTCGTTGATCTTCGCCAACCGGAACATGATCCGGCTCATATAACAAAATATCAGCCGCTTGAAGCACCGGATAATCCAATAACCCAACGCTAACATCTTCACCTTGCTTAAGGGCTTTCTCTTTAAACTGAATCATCCTTTCCAACCAATTCAGCGGTGTAATGCAATTAAGGATCCAAGCGAGTTCAGCATGGGCAGAAATGTGAGACTGAATAAAAATAGTGGCCTGTTCTGGTTTAATTCCACAAGCGAGATAGGTGGCGGCAATCCTTCGAGTCGTGCTAGCCAACACTTTTGGATCATGGGGCACTGTGATGGTATGAAGGTCAGCCATGAACAAGTAGCTATCGTACTGGTCCTGAATTTCAACCCAGTTACGAATTGCGCCGAGATAATTCCCTAAGTGAAGGTCGCCCGTCGTCTGAATGCCAGAAAGAATACGCTGCTTTGTCATCAATGAAAAACCCACCAACCTAAAAGAATCTGCAATCTAAAAGAATCTGCAATAGGTTCTTATTCTAAGGGATGGTGGGAATCTGCGGCGAAGCAAGGTGTGTTGCGTCGGTATTTTGCCTGAGCATTTCTATCTTCCGCTGGATCTGAATTCACGTTCCAGACAGCGTTCAAGTAACTCAATACGGTAGAGATATAGAAACCGACGAGGATTCAAAATAGGAATCGTGACCGGGCCTTCAAACAGCGGTTGGTTAAGATAGTGCCAGATGGGGAACTTGGAAAGGGTAGTAATCATGTTGGTTGTAGAGAAATGGGCTAAATCGCTATGGACTTAAGGTGCCCTGCTCTCTCGCAAATGCTCTAGGAGAGATCCCGTAGATATCAACCGATCGTCACCCTGATTAGATCAGTATTTATATTGAAAGCCATAAAAAAAGCCTTACATTCCTGCAAGACTTCCTCTAATGGTTTAAGACTCCCCAGGCAAGATTCGAACTTGCGACCAGTCGATTAACAGTCGACCGCTCTACCACTGAGCTACTGAGGAACGCTCTCAACGTCACTTAATATAACAAGCTCTTCCAAGATTTACAACCCCTTTTTTGAGAAAAGTTTTAGGAGTCTTCAACAAACAAATTTCTGGGGTTATTTGTTGAACCGAAGTCGATCGAGTTTGGCTTGAGCTTCTGGATCCAGGGAATTGATTAAAAAACGTCCTGATGATTTATTTTTGGTTTTTTGGCGAAGACGGACGTGAGCATTTGTGAGTTCCACTTCGCGCCACAGTTGAAGCGCTGAGATCCATTCTGCACCATAACCGCCCACCGTGAGCTGTTGTGCACGATCGCTAGTGGCGACAATGATCCGCTGTTCAAATTTACGAATGTCTTGGCGAAAGTCCGCACAGGATTTCTCTATAAAAGTATCAGCCGTTTCCCCATGATTTGTGTAATGAATGGCGAGAAATTCAGTAATCACCTGTTCCGTGCTACCGCCATCTCGATATTGTGAATCAAACACAATTTTGGTGTTGTAGGCGTTGTAGACAGAAAACCCGGTCAGATGATCTACTAAACGATGACGTGCTTCTTCTAGTCCATGACGATCGCGAATTTTTTTCAAGTCAGTCCATGCCCCGACAATGTTGTAGCCGTCAATGAAGAGCAGTGCTTGGGGCTTATCGGGTTTCATGGGTACATAGTTTGACAGATGGAGGAGCGATCGTTAACTATGATGACACCCCTATTTGATCTTGTCACGGTTTGCTCTCATCAAAGTTTGACTAAGTTTCAATTAAATTGCGATTCAGTTTCCATTTGCATCATTCGGGTCCTGAGCCTTGTCGGATCGCCGCGATCGATGACAGTGCCTTGATGCATTAAGAGTGCGCCGTCTGCATAGTCCAACTCGTTAAGTCGATGCGTCACCCAAAGCGCAGTAATGCCCCTTTCCTTGACAAGCCGCTGGACTTGGGCCACTAGTTCGAGCTGACTATCCAGATCAAGAAGGGCGGTCGGTTCGTCTAGAAGTAAAACATCGCAGTGGGTGGCTATTGCTCCGGCGATCGCCACCCGTTGCTTCTGTCCACCACTAAGGGCGTAGATAGGACGACGGCTGAATTCTAGAAGATTAACGGCGGCTAGCGCCTCTAAAACACGGGATTTGACTTGGGCAGAGGTGAGTTTTTCCCGGACTAATCCAAAGGAAACGTCAGCGCCAACGGTCGGCATAACAAGCTGATGATCAGGATTCTGAAAGACAAACCCAAGTTTTGGGGAGACCTGAATGGTGCCGCTTTGAGGAGGCAATAATCCCGCAATCAACCGTAAAAGCGTAGACTTGCCGCAGCCGTTCGTTCCCAACAGCATCCAAAACTCGCCTTGGGGAATATCCAAGGAACATCCCTTAAGGACCGATTGACCTGTTTTCCAGTCAAAGTTCAAATCATGAGTCGCGATCGCAGAAGCCATGATGTTTCCCTTGAATTCTTTACAAATAGGTTGCCATTCAAAAATTAGACCAAAAACGAACCGCACAATCTCAGGTCACACTGCGATCGCCTAAGCAAGAGTACAGTGCAGACTGAATTTGTGCGGTAGGTGACGATGATTACTATGCGTTCGGGGCAAAGAACCCAGGGGCGCGTCCACCAGCTCCACCACTGGTTTTTTCATACATCTGTACAGAAATGACAGAACTTCCAAGCAGCGCAACTTTTTTGTTGGTCTGGTGGTCACAGGTAAGTTCAATCAGCGCATCATGGTTGCCCTGTAAGGCGCTTGAGAGCTGCTGAAATGCAGATTCAGCTTCTGCTTGCTCTTTTTTCTGGATGCTCAGAGTAGTGGGACCCTTCAATGTAAATTCCAAAATAAACATAACCGTCAGTTCATCCCGTGGGCTGTGCAATAACTATTATAAGGATCTGACCGATCGATCGAACTGTTTTTTCTGCCGCTTTTTTCAAAAAATCTGGCGGATCACCGAAGATTGCCCCTATACTATGTAAAGAAACGTAAACCATCTCTCATACTCAGAACACTAAACGTTCTAAATTTGACAGATTGCCGTCTTTATATATTTATCTTTTGGAGATTTGTACATGACCATTGCAATGGGGCGTGCGCCAGAGCGGGGCGTATTTGACGTACTCGACGATTGGCTAAAACGCGATCGCTTTGTGTTTGTGGGCTGGTCAGGCATCTTGCTGTTTCCATGCGCATTTTTAGCG
>JANXNM010000345.1 GCA_025354065.1 Synechococcales cyanobacterium 340R_concoct_173_sub
CCCTTCACCATGTTCCAAAGCCGTTGTACTTCTTCCGTGTGGAGCCGATCGTCTTCCGTTAAGGCCAAGATAATCTGCCGTCGGAAATCATCGGCCTCCTCAGACATCAAGAATTGCAACCCCATTTGAGCCGTTGGCAACAGGTCAAAGTTGCTGTCACTGCGGGCGATATTGATCATATTTTCAAGGCGTTTCCATTGCAGCTTGCCGTCTTTAAACATTACTTCCAATAACCGTGCTCGGAAGGCCGGGGTTTCGCCCGTTAGCAATCGACGAGCGACGTAGGGGTAGGCGATTTCGAGGATTTTGAACTCGGGGTTCAGGGTGAGGGCTAGACCTTCTTGGGTGACGAGCGATCGGATGATTAGAGCGAATTTAGCCGGGACACGGAAGGGATATTCATACATCAAGCCGGAAAACTGGTCGGTGACGGCTTTGAAATTAAAATCGCCAACGGATGCGCCCATGGCTTGTGCGAAGACGGATTCGAGGGCAGGTACGATCGGACGAATATCTGTATCAGCCGTCAAAAATCCTAGGGCCACAAAGTCATTGGCCAGTTCTTCGTAGTCTTGATTAATTAGATGCACCACCGAATCAACTATTTTTTCCTTCATCCATTCTTCGAGCTGGTCCATCATGCCAAAGTCAATGTAGGCCATGCGTCCGGGAATATTGGTTCCGGGTTCGGCGTGCATTGCAAACAGGTTGCCGGGATGGGGGTCCGCATGAAACAGACCATATTCTAGAAGCTGGCGCAGTCCAGACGTTACACAAATCCGAATGATGGCATCGCTATCGAGACCAGCAGCTTGGGCCGCAGCCACGTCCGTCAGTTTGTACCCGTTGATCCATTCCAGAGTGAGAACGTGGTGAGCGCTGTAATCCCAATAGATAGAAGGCACCTTCACTTCGGGATCACCCGCAAAATTAGCGGCGAACCGTTCAGCATTTTGGCCTTCGTTCTCGTAGTCCATTTCCTCGAATAATTTGGTGCCAAATTCATCGATAATCATCGCCAAATCGTGGCCCAGGTTCAGTGGCAAAAGATGTCCAAAGGTCTTGGCTCCCCAGCGCATTAAACACAGGTCCAATGTGATTAGTGGATAGAGATTGGGCCGTTGGACTTTAACGGCGACCTCTTCTCCGGTGTGAAGTTTGGCTTTGTAAACTTGGCCCAGACTGGCAGCAGCGATCGGGAGGGGGGAAATTTCTTTGTAAAGCTGGAAAACGCTACGCCCGATTTCTTC
>JANXNM010000373.1 GCA_025354065.1 Synechococcales cyanobacterium 340R_concoct_173_sub
CAACTTATTAAGTTGCACAACAAGAATACGATCGTTCCCCAGATTTCTGCATGATGGCTGCATATCTTGATTTAGGAAAGTCTAGAGACCACCTTGGTTGCTTATTCATTCACGAGACTTGTCATATGCCCAACCGCCGCATTCCACTAGAGCTAATGCTCCTTGATGATCATCCCGAACTTCTAAATGGACTAGATTTCTGGTTAAAACTAGGGTTGATTTCAGATCACGAGGTAAAGCGTTGGGCTAAACAATATTTAGTCTCTGCGGTCCCGGAAGCAACCACCACCATTGAACCGATCGCAAAAATAATTAATCCTGGACAATTCATTCGCAACGACGACCCTGCTGCCCGCCGCGATGGGATGATTAAACCATCTCAACCTTCTTCTACCCCCTCCCTTGTCGCGCGAATCTTGTCCGGGTTTATGGCGGAATTGGGAGTGATGTGGCTGCTATTTTTGGGCGTGTTTTTAGTCGTAATCTCATCAGCAGTATTGGCCTCGTTGCAATGGAATAACGTTTCAACGATCGGTCAATACGGTATTTTATGGACTTATACTGTGGCATTCGGGGGTGCAGCGCTGTGGACGGCGACCCATGAGAATCTTCGATTGACCAGCCAAATGCTGCGAGTGGCGACGTTGTTGATTGTGCCTGTGAATTTTTGGATGATGGACGGGTTTCAGTTGTGGCGATCTCCCATTGGCATTGTGATTAGTATTGTGGCGGGTTTATTATTGTTTGGGATGCAAAGTTTGTTATTCCGATCGCAGTCCCGATTGTTACAAGCAAATTATATGGGGTTAAGCCTGTTGCATTGGGGTTGGATGATTCCAGGACTTCCCATTGGGGCTGTATATACCGGGACGATCGGCACAGCATTCATTCAATTGCGATCGAATTTGGCTCAGACTACTTTAACTACTAATCCGCCTTCCGATCGATCTAGCAATCTTGGGCCAGTGATTGCAGTGTGTGGTTTGGGGTTGTTGATAGTGCGATCGGTATTAGGGGCACAGGTGCCGTTGAGTAATTTGGGGCTTGCATTTGCGATTTCAGGGCTTGTGTTGTGTTGGCAGCGCGCAGAACGATCGCAACGTTTAGCTTCAAGTGCTGGAGCATTTTTGTTGGGAATTGGCTGGTGCGTGACGTTGGATTCTGGGTGGCCCGCGTTGGGAGTGAGTGGCCTGATTTTGACAGTGTTATGGCGACGATTACGGCAGCGTTGGGAAGCGTTGGTGGTGTCGGGGTTGATTATTGGCGGAGTCCAGACATTTTGGTTGATGCAGGTGATGGTGCCGGAATCATTTCGACTCGCGGTCTTGAATAGTGCAATGAAAATCACTCAGGTTGATGCGCCTTGGGAATTGTCGGGACTTAGTTTTATAGTGCCGTTAATTGCAACGATCGGGTTTAGTTATGATTTGAAACGTGCCCACAAGCCAGAATTAAAAGTAATTGCATTACGATGGGCGGCATTAATGGGTGGACTGTTTGCGTTGCCAGGGCTATTCAATCCAGCGGTGCGATCGATTTATTTTCTAATGTCATTTACAATTCTGGCCGTCGAAAATCTATTACAACTACAATCAACACCCCATCAAGATTACCCAAAGCCATTAGTATATTTGACTCAAATAGTCGCTATTGTCAGTATGATTTCCGTATATGAATGGCAAATTGCAGTACTGAGTACTGTTCAGTGGAGTGGGGTGGGTTGGGCCTTAGTTTGTATTGTTGGGGCGGGGTTGGAATGGGCGTTGTGTTTGGGATTGCGCGATCGGATTTGGAAGAAAAGTGCCTGGGTTGCGGGTTTGGCTCTATCATTACTAGCTTTGTTTTCATTACTGTCAGTTGTAAGTTATGGCAATACTGGATTATTTCGCATGGGTATTGGCTGGACGCTCTTGTGGTGGGTAATTCCAGCCCTATTAACAATGGGAGCGCGAATTAAGGGACGATCGGCAACAAATATGCCTGTAACCGCTCGTGATATTAGTATTGCAAGTGCTAGAGCGATCGTGGCAGCAATTCCGATTACGAATTGGAATTCTAATAGTGTCATTACCATTACTGCGATCGCGTTTGTGCTTATGGTGTTGAATACGAGAGTGATTCGGAATCTGGCTGCATCCGCCATGACGGTTGGCATTCTATTGTTATTTATCCAAGCTATTATGGTGCGATCGGTGTTTGCGGGCGCTCCTTGGCCAGGAATGATAGTGCTAGTGCTGTGGGTGTTGCATCAAGGATTGCGGGGTCGAGTTTCTAGAACTTCGTCAAATCGAACTCAATTGTTGTCTAATTATGCAGAGGCATTAGATCGGTGGGCGATCGGAATTGTCATGGTGAGTGGGGGGTATGCCATCATTTTTGAGACATTGACTTGGACATCTCCCGTTCAAGTGGCCATGATGCCGTGGCTCGATCGGTATACCAGTGGAATGGTTTTGATTGATGGTTTATTGATGATGTTGGGGCTGGTAATCCGTGGTAGTGGTTTGGGGCAAGTTTGGAGTTTGTTAGGAATTGGGTTTGGGTTGGAATGGATCGTTAGCTATTTGTTAACTCATCAAACTAATCCAATTTGGACTATATCTTTGGGCGTGAACGATCGGCTTGCCCTGTTTGCCTTAGCCTCGGTGGCGATCGCTTGGTTGATGCAAAGTTTGCGACCTGTGATCAAACGCGGCTTTGCTTTATCAGCCGAAGACATTCAGATCTCACCCAATACTCACTGGACTATTGCGACTGGAATTGCTAGTTTTGTCACACTCTCTAGTTTTAATTCACCCTTAAGCATTGCAGGATTGTGGAACTTAGCCTTGTGTTTTGGACTATTGAGTTTGTATGGATTTGTTCAAGGTCGTAATCGTAGTAATTGGCTCTATGGTGCGGTGATTCCGTTATGTGTGGCGATCGAGATTGTATTGTCGAGATTTTTGCCAAATGCCGTGTTGCATCCTTGGGGTGTCGCGATCGCCTCTGTGATTGCGTTTGGTTTGGCTGTTGTGCCATGGGTTCGGTTGGGTTGGCCTGCGATCGATCCGATTCGTAATTGTGCAATTGCGCTGCCGGGAATTGTATTAATCATGACCGCCTGGATTGTGAATATTCCTGGATTGCTCCTCGCCGGGAGTTTCTATGCTTGGTTGGCGATCGCCTCCAAACGATTTGGTCTTAGCTATGTCAGTGTATTTCTGGGGATGTGGGCTTCATTTAGATTATTACATTTCTGGGATCTGAATGATCCATTGTGGTATGTGAGTGTAGTGTCGGCAGCGATGGTATTTTCGGTCGAGTGTGATCCAGGATTTCAGGGTGATAATAATCGTCAAAAACGTCACTGGCTAAGGTGTTTAGCGATCGGTCTTTTGTCATTGACCGCATTAGTTCAAGCGGAGTTGAATTGGGCATTAGGATTGTTTGTTATCCTGTTAGGATTGGGATTAGTGGCCGTTGGATTAGTACTACGAACTAGGGCTTATCTCTATGTCGGAACACTATTATTTTTGTTTCAAGTTCTACGACAGCTTATTGTATTCATCACTAATTACTCAATGTTACTTTGGGCCTTAGGAATTACTTTAGGATTAGCCTTGATTTGGATTGCTGCCACCTTTGAATCAAGACGAGCTAGCACGATCGCGCTGGTTCAATATTGGTCCGCAGAACTCGATCAATGGGAGTGATTTTAAATTGGATCGGTCAGGCGATCGAGAGCCGTTGATTTGGGATAAAATAACATCAAGAACACTCTAATATCATTATGATCCCAACTTTTCGATCGTATCTACTTCTCACTCTCGGCGGTCTTGTTGCGACTATTTTTGCTGCATTGGCTGGAGGTGGGAATGCGATCGTGATTGCATTAGTTTTAATGTTATTTTTTGATATTGTAATTTTGTTTTTAGCATTACTAGATATTTGGAATGGCAGCCAAAAAAAAATACGGGTCACTCGTCAGCCGCAGTCAAAACTTTCCATTGGCCGAGACAATCCCGTAATATTGACCTTGCAATCCGGCGATCGGCCCGCTACCGTTCAAATTCGAGATGGCTATCCCCTTGACTATTTCACCGTCTCTCAGGCGTTTCTATCCACCAAAATTGCAGCATACGAAACAAAACAGCTTACCTACACCGCAAAACCAACTCTGCGCGGAACTTATAAATGGGGCAAAATTCAAGTACGGCAACTCAGTCCTTGGGGTTTGGTTTGGATGGATTGGAAAACTCACGAAACAGAACTAGTAAATGTTTATCCTGATCTATTAGCCTTACGATCGCTCACCATTCGCCTAGCATTGCAGACCTCCGGCGCACTCAAACAACGGCGTAAATTTGGAATTGGCACAGAATTTGCAGAACTTCGGGAATATGGTGAAGGCGATGATCCTCGATTGATTGATTGGAAAGCGACGGCTCGCCGAAGTCGGCCTTTGGTGAGGGTTTTGGAACCTGAACAAGAACAGACAATGATCATCATGCTCGATCGGGGACGGCTGATGACGGCGAATGTTGAATCATTAAAACGGTTTGATTGGGGATTGAATGCGGCATTAGCATTGGCCTTAACGGGAATTAAACGGGGCGATCGGGTGGGAGTGGCAGTATTCGATCGCGCCATTCATACTTGGGTTCCACCGCAACGGGGAGAAGCGCATTTTCACAGGTTGTTAGAAAAACTCACGCCTATTCAACCTGATTTAACAGAACCCGATTATTTGACTTCAGTTAATTCTATTTTGAGTCAGCAATCGAGACGAGCATTGGTTGTTGTCATTACCGATTTAATCGATACTACTGCATCTTCAGAACTACTCGTTGCCTTGGGACGATTGGCTCCGCGCTATTTACCATTCTGTGTAGCATTGCGCGATCCTGAAATTGATCGTATTGCACATAGTACTGAAGACATAGAGGATCGGCTGACAGCGGCCTACGAACGATCGGTGGCATTGGATTTATTAGCTCAGCGTCAGGTTGCCTTTGAACAATTGAAGCGTAAGGGTGTTTTAGTACTAGATGCGCCCGTCAATCAAATTTCCGATCAATTGGTCGATCGTTATCTCCAACTTAAAATGCGAAATCAATTGTAGTGTTGTGATATTCTAATGTGTGAGAATTGTATCTAATACTAGTTAAGATCTGAATTTAAATAAGCTATAGCAACATAGACTCATTCAGTAATCATTGAACTTCGATCGAAGACCAAAAGCTTGCGAAGTTGATCCGTATCAAGATCCGTAATCCAAGATTCTCCCGCCCCAATTACCTGATCCGCCAAGGCTTTTTTGCTTTCGATCATGTCGTGAATTTTTTCCTCCAATGTGCCAATACAAACAAACTTATGAACCTGAACATTGCGGGTTTGTCCAATCCGAAAGGCTCTATCTGTCGCCTGATTCTCCACTGCCGGATTCCACCACCGATCGAAATGAAACACATGATTTGCACGGGTTAAATTCAAGCCAACACCGCCCGCTTTTAATGACAAAATCAGAATCTTAGGTGCATTTGGATCTTGCTGAAACCGATCGACCATTGCCTCTCGTTTAATGCGCGGCGTACTTCCATACAAAAACAATACTTCTTCATTGAATTCATGGGCCAATACCTTTTGCAATTGCTTTCCCCATTCTGCAAACTGCGTAAAAATTAATACTCGATCGCCTTCCGACATCACCACATCCAGCATCTC
>JANXNM010000396.1 GCA_025354065.1 Synechococcales cyanobacterium 340R_concoct_173_sub
CCGATGCAACCGAACCCGATGTTAGTTGTAGAAGTAGTCTCCAATAGCAACAGTGACAAAAAATCTCGCGATCGGGACTATGTGGACAAACGATCGGAGTATGCGGCGCGGGGAATTCCTGAATATTGGATTATCGACCCAGTTAAGGCAGTGGTCTTAATTCTGTGTCTGGAGGACGATCGCTATGTTGAGTATGTTCTGAAGGGTGATGACCAAGTTGCTTCTCCGGCCTTCCCAGAGCTTAGTTTGACAGCGGTTCAGATATTGAGTGCGGGGAGATGAGCGATCGGTACTAGTGGTTAAACGGGAAGTGCGAATGATGAATCCCCTGTGGTTTCAACAAAATCATCTAGGTGAAAAATGTACTACTTAGTTTAGATTTTGGTATTTTTAGGGAGTGAATTTTTTTTTGGAGCTTTTGGTATGGATAGCTTCTCACCTGAAGGTCTCGACAAAATTCGTCAGCAGTTCGACTCTGCGCCCTATCCAAAAGTCCCAATTGAAACGCCTTTATTGAGAGATGCGAACGAGCTATTTGTCCACAGTTTTGTCACACCGACGTATTTGCGTGATCGGCATGTCATATCTACAGCGGGTAAATTGATCTTAGATGTAGGTTGTGGCACAGGTGTAAGCTCACTTTTTTTGGCGATCGCAAATCCCGAGGCGAAAATTATTGGCTTAGATCTATCTCCCACATCAATCGAGCTAGCTCATCATCGGTTGCAATACCACGGCTATGCGGATGCTGAGTTTTTTGCGATGCCTGTCGAAGAAATAGAAAGTCTGAATCTAGAGTTTGATTTTATTCACTGCGATGAAGTGCTGTATTTGTTGCCTGATTTCCCTGCGGCGATAAGTTGTCTAGCAAAAGTTCTAAAGCCGGGTGGTGTATTGCGAGGTAATCTGCATAGCCGCTATCAACGTCATGCTCGGTATCGTGCTCAAGAGCTTTTTAAGGTCATGGGATTGATGGATGAGAATCCCGATGACGTTGAGGTAGATATTGCCTTGCAGACGATCGGAGGGCTGCGATCGACGACTCAGATGAGACAGGAACTTTGGAATGATGTCCAAGATACATCGCTGGTGAAGGAAACGGTCCTAACAAATTGGCTGCTGCAGGGCGATAAAGGCTTTACGGTGCCTGATATGTTTGCAGCCTTGGAAGGTGCAGATTTAGATTTTATCAGTATGACAAACTGGCGACAGTGGAATCTACTTAGTCTGTTTGAGGATCCCAATGACTTACCATCCTATTGGGCGATGTCTTGGGATAATCTATCAATCGCTCAGCAGCTAGAAGTATTTGAATTGATGCATCCAGTGCATCGGCTGTTAGATTTTTGGTGTGGAAAGACTGAATTTTCAGGGGAAATATATGTCCCGCTGAGTGAATGGTCTGATGAGCAGTGGATGCGATCGGAGATCTCATTGCATCCTAGCTTACGGATCTCTGACTTTCGCGAGGTTCTGTCTCAGTCAATCGCCGATCGAACCTCCTTTAAAATGAATGGCTTACTCAATCTTGGTCTGGATCCAGAACTTAACCTTTACCTTGATGCGGCTTGGGCGGATGTATTGTGGTTAATGATCGATCGACCTTGCTCAGTCCAAGATCTACTTAAGCGATATATCGAAGTTGCTACGAAGGATAATCTGTCAGTGGATGAAGCATTCGATGATCTCAAGCAGCTCTTGACTAGGCTGGAGCTGGACCTTTATGTTTTGCTGGAAGCGGATATTTGAGGGGATGGTCAGAGTTTTATAAAAATATGAGGGTGAGTGATAGAAAAGTTCGCCTCCTTGGGTAAGTTATGGATATAAAGATTTGAACACCATTCTTTCCGGCACCTAAAGGAGAATTTCCATGAAATCTGAACTCAAAGCTAAGTTTCTTCAACACCTCATTTCCAAAAAGCGCGACGGTGGTTTTACACTGATCGAACTCCTCGTTGTCATTATCATCATCGGTATTTTGGCTGCGATCGCGCTTCCTTCGTTCTTAAACCAAGCAAACAAAGCGAAACAGTCTGAAGCTAAGCAGTATGTGGGCGCATTGGTTCGTGCTCAGCAAGCTTACTACCTTGAGAACTCGGCATTTGCACCCAATAGTGATGAGCTAGGTCGTGTTGTTAAGCCTGACACAACTAACTACAGTTACGTTATTGCTTCTACTACTGGGACTGCTGCAAATGCAACCATCAATGGTAACTCCAAGAAAGATGCTCTTAAAAACTATGTTGGAATAGCTCAACTTTCTAAAATTGGTGGTACTGGTTCAACTTCTAACGATCTGTCCACTGCGACTGGCCTATGCGAGAGTAGTGCGCCCAAAGGAACAGTGTCAGTCACCATAGGAACGACAAGTGATCAAATTGTTACGTGTACTGGCGGTAATCCAATCGATTCTAAATAATAAAACTTTCTAATTATTTAGAGGAAGAGGGTGCAGTGATATTTCATCTGCACCCTCTTATTTTTAAACCATATCCTATTGAAAATGTTAGAAGAATCTTTCAACCGTATACGGTACGAAATTTCACAAGGTAATTATCAATTATCGGCTAAGATTTGCGAGGAGATATTAGATTCAGCATCATTTGATAATAGCATTTACTGCCTTCTTGGAATATCGTTACTTCTCATGGATGATGAGATAGGTGCTCAAGTCGCTTGGTTAACTGGACTAGATAATACTCCATCGTCTCAGCTAGGACATTATCTCATTCAATTTTCAGAAATACTTGAAGAAATAGCTACTGGTGAGTTAAATGCTGGAAGGAAGGATTCATCTTGGTTGATTCGTCAACATTTTCAATCATTAATACCTGAAAATATTGATAATTTATTTAAAATTTTAGTATTGTCCATCGATCGGGAAGAACATCCAGAATTACTCTTTGAAGAATCTCTTTTCTTGTCCTTGGTGAAGGAACGTAATCATAAACTCACAGATTTTGAATTAGAGATACTACTTAATCAAGTGTTTGTTTGTGTACCATATGACAAGAGACTTGTGATATGGATTGATTATATTTCCAAAATTATCGAAATTGAGCAAGGTGAGTATTTTTCTCAGTTCATTTTTTCCCAAGCTGACCGTATTGGTTATGAACTTTACCAGTATGGTCTTGCAACCGATCTTATGGAAATAGTAGTTCTTATTGTAGATAATGTTCCCTCTTATTGGAATGCATTATCCGCTAATTCCCGAAAATATGGACTGTACGATCGAAGCGCTGTATCAGCTCAAAAAGCATATGACCTTCAATCAGAGCCTATTGATTTAGTATTTTCTTTACGAATGAAAATTTCAGCGTTATTGGAAAGTGGTGGGAAGTGGAATGAGGCATTTGAAGTATTTTCTCAATATCAGAATTTGCTACAAGAAATTATCGATGGAAATCTTTCCCATTTCAATCGATTCTCCGCCCGTCAACTAATGAGTACACTATTTTTTACGCCATATTTTCAAGACATCCCGGTCGTAGATAAAAAATTACAAAGTCAAATCGTTGCTTTGTGTAAGACGAGTATGCAGATGGAGTCAAAAGATTACTTCGTAAAATATCAAAAACGTCATAATAGCTCAACAACAAAAGATAACGGAAAAATTAAGATTGGCTATATCTCTCACTGTTTTCGTCTTAATTCAGTTGGTTGGTTATCCCGCTGGCTAATTAAATATCACGACCGAGATAAGTTTGAGGTTTATGCGTATTCAGTAAATCATCTTAATGATCAAAGTGATGTTCAAAAACAGTTCATTGAATGGGCTGATTACTTTTATATATTAGATAGCGATACTCATAGAGCTTCAGAACAAATATTTGAAGATGGCATTGATATATTGATCGACTTAGACAGCCTTACTTTGGATGTTACGTACGAAGTAATGAGTCTCAAGCCTGCTCCTATTCAAGCGACTTGGTTAGGTTGGGATTCTTTGTGTATGGATACAATCGATTACTTTATTGCAGATGAATATGTGCTTCCTCCGTCTGCCGATTCTTATTACACTGAAGAAATTTGGCGGTTGCCTAATTCATATATTGCAATTGATGGTTTTGAATCGGGAACACCTGATATAAATCGTACGGAACTTAGTATTCCAGAAAACTCGGTTATCTTTTTTACAGGACAGAGAGGCTTTAAAAGAAATCCAGCTTGTTGTAGGTTACAACTTGAAATCTTAAAAGGAGTGCCTGATAGTTATCTTCTAATTAAAGGGATTGGCTCTGGAGACACAGTAAAGCATTTTTTTGAGGGTCTAGCGCAAGAAGTAGGGGTTAATCTTTCTAGGCTTCGCTTTTTACCGGAGACTAAATCCGAGCTGACTCATCGAGCAAA
>JANXNM010000405.1 GCA_025354065.1 Synechococcales cyanobacterium 340R_concoct_173_sub
CGCTCCCGATCGCTTTTGCTTGATCTTCGCCAATGTAAATCGGTAGGGCACGCCGCCCGGTGGAGTCTTTAAGTAGAACGATCGGACTGCGGGTGGCCGCGTCCATTGCAATTCCCGTAACGCGCATCTCAATCATGGGGGGTTGCCTGAAGGAAGAATACTCATTCCCAACGAAGAGCCTCTGACAAAAAGAATTTGCTAGAAAACATATTGAATCACCTACATCTCTATTGTCAGGGAGCTATTTGAAATATGCAACAGAACTCTGTAAAATTGCTGACTAGTTTTAGCGATTCGGTGTGAATAGGATGACAAAACAAGAATACTCCCTGATTTCAATTTTAGGGAGTATTCTTGGGCCAACTCAGCACCGTGAGGACGCGATAGAGTAAATGGGAGGGTCTGATGATTAATCACATAAGGTCGCACAATTAAGATTTTGGGAGAAGGACAGGATGTTTACGGGATTAGTGCAGGCGATCGGAACGTTGCAACTGTTGGATTCGGAACATGTGGAAATTGGGGAACTGCCTAGCCATAGTCCTGTGCTGAAGGGGTTAGAAATTGGGGATAGTGTAGCGGTGGATGGGGTTTGTTTGACGGTGGAGAAGATCTATCCGATGGGGTTTGTGGCGGGAATTTCACCGGAGACTTTGAATCTGACGACATTGGGATATGGGCGAGGCGGCAGGGTGAATTTGGAAACGTCGCTGCGGGTAGGAGGTAAGCTGGGCGGACATTTTGTCACAGGACATGTAGATGGATTGGGAGAGCTGGAGTCGGCGGTCGAATTGGCGACATCTTGGGAGATGACCTTTCGGACGGGAGATCCAAACGTGTCGAATTATGTGTTACGTAAGGGAAGTGTGGCGATTAATGGGATTAGTTTGACGATCGCGGACTGTGATGCGGTGGGGAGTTGGTTTAAGGTTGCGGTGATTCCCCATACCTATGAGATGACGAATTTGAGCTTTCTTCAGCCCGGTTCTAGAGTGAATTTGGAGGGTGATATTTTAGGGAAGTATGTGGAAAAATTTCTACTTTCACCTAAATCTGCGGGGTCTCCGGGGATGGCTTCGGGGGCTGATTTGGGGATCACCAGCGATTTTTTGATGGAGCATGGTTACGGTTAGGGGCTGGATGTATTTTTCAGGATAATTTGTACGATCGCATCCGGGGCTTCAATGTGGAGATTGTGACCGATGTTAGCGATTGGGTGGAGTTGAGCTGTTGGGCAAAACTGCTGCATTTTTTGGTTGATGGCGCAAAATTTTGGGTCTGCGGTCCCGACGATGAGATGAAGGGGAATTTTAGCCTGTGGAAGTTCAGGCCAGAGTGAAGGTTGGGATCCGGTGCCCATGTTAACGAGCGATCGGGCCAGTTCTTTAGGATCGTTTTGATGACGACGATCGAGGAGTTCGGGGAAACTGGGGTGAGTTCTAAGGCTCTTGAACAGGTCGGCTTGATACCACTTATTGAGAAATTTCGGGAAGTCGGCTTGAATAGATTCTGCGAGTTTCTTGTCTTGTTGACGACGATCGGATTGTTCGAGAGCGGTAGCGAGTCCGGGGGATGTGGACTCCAGGAAGGCAGCAGCGAAACGATCGGGCCAACACAGCACTAGGTACAAGGCTAGTCGTCCGCCCATGGAATAGCTATAGAGAATGGGGCGATCATCAATCTTGCAATGATCGAGCGTATCTAGGATTGCTTCGGCGGCTCCTTGCAGGGTGTAGGTGCGATCGGGAAGCGCTAGACTTTTGCCATGGCCGGGAAGGTCTAGTAAGAGAGAGTTGTATGGGTGAAGTTGAGTCGCAAGGGGAATGAAATCTTGGTGACTGCCGAGAAATCCATGGAGAAAGATTAGGGTTGGGCGATCGTTTCCCAACCCTGTCGCGATCGTTTTACTCGATAACACGTTATGGAATTGTCACCGGAATCAACGCATTTTCAGGGAAATACTGTCGATAACGGCCACCATCAGACAGCACAGCCACTACTCGAAGCTGAGAATCCGGTTCCATCTGTAAATCGGCCCAAGGAATACTGACTTCCAGACAGGTCTCTAAGGCAACGGACGATCGGCTCGCCCGAGAATGCCAACGCCAATGTTCGCCCGCTTCTTGAAACCATACCGTTTTAGTCAGCAAATTAATGCCGAGGTGATGACGGAAGTGATAGTTCAACGGTGCTTCGTCCGGTAAATCAACTAGTGGCAAGGGGCTGTTGAAGGTCGGATGATTTTCGTAATACCAGAGTAAATTAAGTTCTGGCGGACAGTCTATACCCGGTTTAATTCCAGCTTGGAAGTCTAGGCGGAGGTACAGATTTTGGTGATCGTAGCCATACCAGAGCCGTTGGACTGCGCTACTTTGGTGCATAGTTCCCCGTGCGCCGCCTACTTCAAAGCGTCCGGCCCGATCCCAGTCCTGTTCGTCGCCACGCCCATCAATGACTGGATGAATGAAGCCTTCGGGGGCACGATCGCCCTTAGCTGCATGGATTTCGACTGGACGGCGGATTTCATCGGGGACAGGTTCGCCAAGTAACTGGTAAACCGCGATTAAATGTTCGCGGAAAAGTTGATCAAAAATCGCATCGTGATTAGACGAGTGACCTTCACCAAACCACCAGAACCAGTCAGAACCTTCCGCTGCGTCCATCGCTTCCCAGACTTCGGGATTGGATTTTTCTGTAGCTTCGGGGTGACGAGCTAAGGTATCACGGGCAGCAGTCAGCATGTCCCAAGCGCGATTTTTTGCCGGGTCGCCAATCCAGGTTGTAAAACTGCCATCGACCCAGGAACCGCTGTGGAGTTTCTCACAGGGAATTTCTGCGGTGACAGGGAATTCATCTAAATATTCGGAGACGGTGACGAGTTTGATGTGGGGTGCATCATTGAGAATTCCATAGAGGGTTGTGAGGAATGGAATGCCATCTTGGGGATAGAATTCCCAACAGTTTTCACCATCAAGAGCGATCGTGACTAGATGCGGCTCGTCGGAGTTTTGGAGTTTACGGGCGATCGCTTCCAAGTGACCCACTAGATCGGTGGCTGCTTTTTGGGCATCCATACCGCTGTAGGTGAAGCCAATTAGGTCAGACAAACGGTGATCTCGGAATACGATCGCGAGGTCGCCGTTTTCGGTCGCAAGACGGTAGGGACGATAAAGCATGTCAGGCTCTTGGACGGTGCCGCGTTCGTCCCGGTGGAAGAAGTGTTTGAGGGTCCAACCTAGAACAGCTTCATCGGAGCAAATCCAGCGAATTCCTTCCTTGGCGATGTAGGGCAAGATTTCCGGGCTGACGGATTGTTCAGATGGCCAGAGTCCGCGCAAAGGAGTGCCAAAGCGGTCTTCGTACATTTCGCGGGCTTTACGGAGGTGACGGGCGATGTCATCGGGGTACCGGAAGCGTTGTTTGGGGAGACCCATTTGAGGGACCGCAACGCGACCAGAATCGGTATCCGCCAAGAGTGGCATGATCGGGTGAGTGTAGGGCGTAGTGGTGACTTCGATCTGTCCACTTTCCTGCATAGCCCGGTGTTTCGGAATTATTTGGCTAAGAATTTCGCGGTGTTTAGCAATGATCCGTTGCCGATCGCCTAGGGTAAAGTCTTGCCCTTTGTCAAGCCAAGCGCGAATTTCGGGATCATCCCAGAACAATGGATCAATCCAAGTGAGATTATGCCAAGTGAGCAAATCACCGTAATCCCGATCGACCCAGTTTTCAAAACACCAGCGACGACCATTGGTTTGGCGTTGATTATAAAGTTCGCTGTAGCGCGGATGAGGGTCAATCATCGTGCGGTGATGGGCATCAAAGAAATGTTCGATGATGAATTCTTTGGTTTCAGAAAGAAGTTGATCGATCGGAGTGAGCGTTGCCTTGAGATATGGATCCAGTGCTTTGCCTTCCGCATAGTCCTCGATTTGCATCATTAGCGATGGCACGAGGTTTACGGTTTGATGGAGATTTGGATATTTTTCAAGAAGAAGAATTAGATCCAAATAATCTTTTGTGCCATGTAACCGGACCCACGGCAAGCGATATTCACCGTCAGCGACACGACTTTTGTAGAGAGGTTGGTGTTGGTGCCAGATGAATGCGACGTGGAGAGGATGAGTCATGGATTAAAAATAATGAGTGGATAAGAGCAACAGTGCTTTTAAGTATTATGGGAAATTTTAAGGCGCTTGAGGTGAATTCTTAAGGGTGAATTTCGTATTGGAGGGGCGATCGATCGGGGATCGCACAAAAATTCTTAGGGGATCAGATAACCTATCGATCGGATTACACCCGAAACAATCGCCGACCGCTCTGAACCACCAACGGCACCGCCACAACAATCATCAAACATGCGATCGCCAACCCCACCGCACAATCCGCCCACATCCAATGCATCACCGCCACCGCGATCGCCGCCACAACAACCCCCAACGAACCCAAAAAATCCCCAACAACGTGTAAAAACGCGCCCTTAATATTTAGATTCTGCTGCGAACCGGAATGTAACAGTGAAATATTAACGCCATTAACAAATAAGCCAACGATCGCTGTCAACAGCATGGGTATCGCCTCCAACGCATCCCCTTCATGATGCCAATGCAATACCGCCTCCAACGCAACCCAAACTGCCGTCCCCACCAAACCCAAACTATTTATAAACGCAACCCAAGTCTCGGAATTCGGTTCATGATCCGTCAAAGAAAGATTATGCTGCCCAATCCATCCCGACTTCAAAGCTGGACGTGCATTCACCGTTGCCCAGAGCGCCAATCCCAACGCTGCACTATCGGCAACCAAGTGCCCAGCCTCCGCAACCAACGCCACACTATGACTGCGCCAACCGACCAACGCCTCGATCGCAGCAAATCCTAAAACGAGCGCGAGCGCCCAACTGAGTTGACGTTGTTTTTGTTGAGGCTGAAAACTGAGGAGACCAAGCTGCGAGGAAAAATGTTGCATCGTAAATCAGAACAGCGCTAAAGGTCTTTTTCTACTAAACCTAGATTTAAGCTTAAAAGTTCCCCAACAACGCGCTAATTGTTCTAAAACTACCATTTCTTATACGGAAGAAATTTGCCGTTCATCGTCACCTTAACCCGATCGCCCTTGGGATCTTCGACCTTTTCAATATCCAGAGTGAAATCGATCGCACTCATAATCCCATCTCCAAATTTTTCTTGGACCACCTCCTTCATCGGGAAACCATAGACCTGCATAATTTCGTAAAAGCGATAAATGAAAGGATCCGTCGGCACAACTGGCCCTAAGCCCTTCACCGGATAAGCGACTAACTGAGACTTGATTACAGGCGGCAAATCTAATACATCTAGCAGTTTCTCCGCCTGCTCAAGGGATGCGCTCGCCTGCTGATAAAACAACGCCGCTACCCAAACTTCGTTCTGACCTAACAGTATGCCTAACTGCTCAAAACTCAATCCCTTTTCTTTTTTAGCAGATAACAATATTTCAGTTAATTCAGACAACATTGCGCCCATTTCCCATGACTAGAATTTCATCTAGTTGTAGAAGAATAGGCGCGATCGTACCGTTACAATGGCTACAAAAAAGAAGGTGAACCTACAGATCTCTAACAGAAATCTAAACTGCCGTCACATCATTTTTTGCCCCTTCAACAGGAACTTCCACAGGCGCTACTTCGATCGGTGCCGCTCTAGCTGCCTTGTCTTGTTCACGTTGATCGCGTTTTTTACGATCGGCTGCCAGAATATCCGCCATCACAATTTGTGCCGCTGCCATCTTCTCCAGATTGCTGCGATAAAGCTCCAAATCCTTCTGAACCTTGTCCACCGACAAATTCAACGTCTGGGCAACGGTTTTCAAAGCTGTATTGAGACCCTCTTTGTCCTTGAGTTTTTCCCCATCTAGTTTCTCTAAAAGCGCATAGACCCCGATCGCAAACACACGACTGTACTTAAACTTCGCATTCCCCGAAACCTGAGCCATCGCCGTCGCAAGCGTTCCCGTTGCCCCGCCGTTCATCAAGCCATCCCACGTCAGCCCGTCTACGGACCCAAGTAAATCTGCTGCATCCATGCGGAAGTTAGCCGCCTCACATTCTACAGACTTACAAAGCGCATTAAAAATTGATTCCCGATCGGCATCAGGACGATAACCCGTCATCAATCGATCGTAGGCCGAGACCAACCCCAACGCATAAATCGGACTGTAAGCGTAATCCGTATTGACCATCAGCAAATGCATCTCCGACATCAACTCATCCACCACACGGCGATAAATCGAATTAATGGGACGCGTATGAAGCGTATAGAAGGTGCGCTTTGAGTCGGAAACGGTGCGAGTATTGGTCACGGGTGAGGCTCTTGATGAGTTTGCTACATTTTTCTTAATAGTACCTCATTTGTTGAACCCAACTCATGGCCATGATCCCGACTTGACACTTCGCCCCCTATATTAAAACGTGTTTAAAACCTGAATCTGAACGGTCAAGTTGATTGACTAACATGGGCTAACTCAGGTGAGCCGTACACTCCAAAATCATGCGTTGATTTTCCACAGAGTAGGGCTGAATCTCTAAAGCCTGACGAAAGGCTTGACTAGCTTGACGATATTCAGACAGCTTAAGATGGCACAATCCCATGCCATGAAGTGCCCCAAAATGGAATGGATTAAGCGCCAAAGCTCGTTGACAGTCGGCGATCGCTTTTCGGTGATGGTCTTGAATAAAATAAACCACCGCTCGACGATTCCAAGCTTCGGCAAAATCTGGCATCGATCGAATCACCTGAGTCAGCACCGATTCGGCCTCATCCAATTCGCCCATATTTTGTAAAAGCTGCGATCGTTGCAAAATTTGCAATCCCATTGTCCCCTTTTGACCAAACCAGCGTCGCCAGAGTTCGTGAGTCGCACTATCTCTAGTAAACAAGTCATTACTCTTCAGATTTTGTAGTAGTAAATTGAGCGGAATGGTATCCATGGGGCGGGACTGAAAAGATTATGGTTACATCCATATTGTAGAAAATTTATCACGATTTATGGAGAGTACTAATGCAACAATTTGGAAGGTTGACTACATTTTTCAAGAAAGTCTATGAAAAAAGTTACGAAATCCTGAAAATAGATAATCAATTCCTGGAAACCATAAAATTTAAGCCGATCGATGTTAGTCACTTTTATGAGGATAATTACATAAATTTCATCTACGAGTAAGTAGTTTTTAGCACTGGTATTACTCAATTAGGTGAGCCGAGCCTCCCTCAAAAGGGTGATAATTTGTGACAAATAAAGGAATTTTGCGGAATTTGCCTCTAGGCCAAGGTAGGTAGCAACATAAAGTTGAGCTGCTACCCTTTCGCTGGGTTCTTAGTCTAGGAAATTTGGGATTTAGTAAGTTAGCTTAGCTGGGTGTCAGTTAATCTAGTTAATGAAAATGAAGGATAAATTCATGGGTGCGGTTAATTCATTGGGACAACATTATGTAGAACAGGGAGCGTACAACTCGAAAAAACCACTCGGTCCAACTCGCGTAGGTCAACACACCATGGAACTCAACTCAGAACAAGCTAAAAAAGATTTATTGAATCTGCTGCTGCCACCGGACCAAGTTAACTTGAAGTTCGATACCGATGGCGATGAGGACAGTGAGGACTTTACTGGAGACTGGAAAGTGGATGCGATCGACGTGACTAAAGCAAAAATTCCTTACCCACTCTCCCCCGCTGATGCAGATCATTGGTTTTCCGATGTGTCTACGAATGTATTACTGGATGACTTGACGGATGCTGAAATGACAGACCGATCGGGTCGATTTTTTAGCGCCATGGAACATCTCTGGGCGGATGACTTAGCTACGGTGCTGATGCGCAAATTTGTGACGGTTCCTCAAGCCATCATTGCTGCGATCGCAATTCAAGCCGAGAAAATGTCGGCAGCATCAGGAGAACTGGGGGACAAACTAATTGCTTGTGTCCAAGAGACTTTGCCGATGTGGGCAGAAGATGACTTGCGCGTGTTTGCCCGTCCGTTGGCCTATGCAATGCGAGGGGAAGTCGCGAGTGAACCGTCCAGTAAAGATTGGGCGGGGCTATCTGAAATAGAGCAGGCTAAGTTGACGTTAGCGATCGCAAAATATGCCATGGATCATGTTCAAGCTTAGATAGATTCTGTTAGGGCGAGATTTTATTAGATAGTCTCTTGTGGGCACCCATAATGGCGCATCATTTCTGGAAATCGTTACGCTTATTTCTGCCCAGTTCAATAGTATTGATATTGATGGCTTGTGTGCAGGACCAGCCCCCCAAGGCTGAGATTGTTGCCAAGCCTTCAGCAATGACACCATCAACAAGATCGGTTAGTGCATCTACGAAGCTGCTGAATACAAATTTTATGATAGTTGGTGGCGGGGGTGCGCCGTCCTACAATGAGATTGCGATCGAGAAGAATGTTTTTTACTTTCAACGAACACTAAAGGTATTGAGTCCAAACGGAAACTGGAACGATCGCACCAACATTTGGTTTGCTAATGGCAATGATGGCCGCAAAACTGTGCGATATATGGATGGCGATCGGGAACGTTTCAAAGCACCGACAGTTGCCCCAATCAATGGTAGTGCCACCCGCAGCAATTTGAATTTAGCGCTGAAGGCCGAAGCTGAGAACATCTCACCGCTATTTTTCTATTTCACAGGCCATGGCTCTCATAATTTTCAAGACGAAAATAATAACTCCATAATTTTATGGGATGAGCAGTTGATTCCCGTACGTCAATTCACCATGCAGTTAGACGCAATGCCCACGGAAAAGCCCTTTGTGGCGGTTATGGTGCAGTGTTATTCAGGGTCTTTTGCTAATTTAATTTATCAAGGTGGAAACCCCAAACGAGGCCTTGCCATGCACGATCGGTGTGGTTTTTTTGCAACAGTCAAATCATTGCCATCCGTCGGCTGCACGCCTGAGGTAAATGAAGCAGATTACCAGGATTATAGTTCCAGCTTTTTTGCGGGATTAAGTGGTGTTAATCGGGTTGGGAAGAAGGTTTCATCGGCTGATTATGATAAAGATGGACGGATTTCATTCCGCGAGGCTCATGCATTTGCCAAGATCGATGAACAAGCCCAGGATTTGCCTGTATCAACCCTAGAAGTGTGGCTGCAAGAGCGATTGAGTGAGGCAGATCGTAAAACTATTTTGTCCATGCCAATTGCCGAGATTATTAAACAAGGTCGCCCGGAACAAGTCATGGTGGTCCGATCGTTATCCCGATCGTTAGAGTATGACCAACAAAAATCCGATCGGGCTAATCGATCGGCAGTTAAGCAAAATTCATCCCTAAATTCGTCACTAAAACAGACTTATTCCGAGCGGATAACGATGGAACTTTTAAATATTATGGCAGAGAAAAAAGTGAAGCAGAGTGGCAAGGCTAACTGGATTGCGATATTGGAAAAATTGTTGAACTGTGAAGGCCGATCGCTCTGACATCTTTGAGCTAGTTTTGGGCAGATGGGCATTGATGTTAGCAAGAGCCAAAATGTGGGAAAATTCTAAACGATATTCAGTCCTTCCCCACGATGGAACTCCTCCCTATGAAATTTCAGTTCAATCTCAGCGCATTCAACCTCGGTGCAGAAGGTTTGAAATTAACAGGCTTGAAATTAAAAACTCTGCTAGTTGGACTTTTTGCCGTGTTGAGTTTGACACTTCAAGGGTGTTCGGCGGGCGTATTGGGCGGGTTGAATGCATACACCGATAGTCTGGATGGCTACAAGTTTTTGTATCCGACGGGCTGGACTCAAGTGAAAAATCTGAGTGAGAACAGTGGCTTAGATATTCTGTTCCACGACATCATTGAGCAGACTGAAAATATTAGTGTAGTGATCAATCCGACCCCCGGAAAGCGCACTCTGACGGAATTAGGAACACCGAGCGAAGTGGGCTATCAGTTGGGAAAAAGTGCGATCGCACCGGAAGAATCTGGGCGAGTCGCTGAATTGGTGAATGCAGAAGCGGGACAAGTGGGCGATCGGATTTATTACTTACTGGAATATTTGGTGAAGCTAAACAACGGCGTAGAACGTCACAATATTTCGAGCGCTGTGGTTTACCGTGGCAATCTTTACACACTGAATGCCTCTACGCCTGAAGTGCGCTGGGAAAAAATGAAGGATATTTTAGTGCAATCGGTCAAATCATTTACGGTTGATGGTTAGTTAATGCCGAAATCATTTGTATTAGCGTCAGCATCCCCGGCACGGCGGAGATTGTTGCAGTTAGCGGGGATTGAACCCTTTGTGTTTCCCAGCGCTTTTGACGAAGATTCGATAATAGCGACAAATCCGGCGGAATTGGTTGAGAAATTAGCGGACAGTAAACTTCAGGCAAGTTTAGATAAGTTGTGGCAGCAGAAGGGCAGTGCACCAGGTGGCTTTTTTTCAACGTCACCCGGCTTGATTTTAGGCTGCGATTCGGTGTTGTCGATCAATGGCGAGATTTATGGCAAACCGGACTCGGCGCAAGATGCGATCGATCGTTGGAAAACCATGCGGGGTCAAGTGGGTGAATTGTTCACGGGCCATGCGTTGTCCGATGGATTTATCCAAGATGGAAAACTGTCACCTCAAAAAATAATTGTGCGTCATCGCGTAACACGAGTATTTTTTGCTCAGGTCAGCGATCGCGAGATTGTGGATTATGTGGCCACAGGGGAACCGATGAATTGTGCTGGATGTTTTGCTATTGAAGGGCGTGGCAGTGTTTTTGTCGATCGGATTGAAGGCTGTCATACCAATGTGATTGGGTTATGTATGCCGTTATTGAGAGAAATGATGGGCGAGGTTGGGTATTCGGTGACGGAGTTTTGGCGTAAATAACTAGGATCTAGTAGTAAATACATAGAAATACCGTAAGAGCTTGTGAGTCATTTGTGAACCTGCGAGGAAAATCTATCCAAATAATGCCCCAATAGCTCGTCCCATGTTGCTGGGGTTAAGGGCATCGATCGCCGCCGTGGGTTCGTAACCGCAGTGCATCATACAATCCTGGCAATTGGGGTTACTGCTTTTGTGGCCATACTGGGACCAGTCGGTGGTTTCAGTGAGTTCCTTAAAGGAGTTCACATAGCCATCATTTAGCAAGTAGCAGGGTTTTTGCCAGCCCAGAACGCTGTAACTCGGGCTACCCCAAGGCGTACATTCGTAGTCTTTTTCACCCACCAAAAAATCTAGAAACAGTGGATTGTGATTAAATTGCCATTTTTTTACATTTCC
>JANXNM010000406.1 GCA_025354065.1 Synechococcales cyanobacterium 340R_concoct_173_sub
CAAATATGCTTTTGGATCGGCTGGATCAAAGGTCACGCCGTCAAAGAAGGTCTCCTTACCGCGAGAATCTTCTTTGGGAATCTGAGCATCAGGAATTTTAAGGGCTTTAGCCGCTTCACGCCAGATGTCCGATCGGTTGACGGTATCAACCATTGCAAGATCGGCTTCCGTGAACATCCCCCAACGAGTATTTTCTGTGACGAACCATTTGTCGTGGCTCTTATAGGGGAATGATGCATTGTCACGCCAGAACTTCATCAGGAGCGGCGATTTCTCAAGCTTGCGACCATCACCGAAATCAAAGTCACCTTGCATCCGAGATAGAATGTCAGACGATGGTGCTTTGATGTATTGATCAGCTTCGGTCAGCTTGCACATCTCAGCCTTATTTTCGTCCTTGTCGCACCACATTTGAGCTTCCATTATCGCCATGAGGAGTGCTTTTGCAGCCTTGGGATTCTTGTCGGCCCAGTCTTTGCGGACGGTGAGAGATTTTTCGGGGTGGTCTTTCCAGAGTTGGCCAGTCGTGAGGGCGTTATAACCGAGTTGCTTAGTGACGAGACGCTGGTTCCAGGGTTCACCAACGCAGAATGAATCCATGGATTTGGTTTCCATGTTAGCTACCATTTGGGCGGGTGGAATAACCTTAATGTCCACGTCTTCGTCAGGATTAACACCATTGGCAGCAAGCCAGTAGCGCGTCCAGAGGTCGTGGGTTCCCCCAGGAAAAGTCACGGCACATTGGAATTTTTTGCCCGCAGCCTTGATTTCATCAACCTTCGACTTGAGCTTGTCCGCCTTAACCTCAAATTTCTGATCCGCATATTTACTAGAAATAGAGATGCCTTGACCATTTAGATTTAAACGGGCCAAGATGTACATGGGGATTTTGACATTTCCCTTGGTGATCTTGCCGGAGGTCAACATATAGGACATCGGAGTCAAGATGTGCGCGCCATCTAGACCGCCTTTATCGCCGCCGAGTTCTATATTGTCACGGGTATTAGCCCAAGATGTCTGTTTCTTAACCTCGGCGCCTTTTAGCCCATACTTCGCGAAAATACCTTTTTCCTTAGCAATCACCAAGGGTGCA
>JANXNM010000431.1 GCA_025354065.1 Synechococcales cyanobacterium 340R_concoct_173_sub
GTGATTCGGACCGTTAAGAAATGAACATACTTCCCCATTGGTTTATAGGGAATTTCATTGTGAAAGAACTTAGCTGCGTCGATTGATTTAAGAAATGCCATGATCTTCTATTTCCAATGTGTAGGTGAGAATTAAAGTTGAGAATTACTGTTTATTCTGGGAGTTCGTCTGTTTCCTCCTCTTCCAAGGCTTTTTTGTCTTGATATGTTTTGTTATCCTTGTCATTTTCTAATCGATATAGAAACTCACAAGTATCTCGTAACAGGTTTAACTGCCGCCCTGCCAAACGAGCACGATCGCCCGCAAATGCAATCTCAAATACGTCAACCACAAAGTAGTGAGCAAATTCTAAAATAGCTTTTAGCTCTTCTTCCCGATCGCTCATTTCCCAACGACCTTCAGCCGTTTTTGAGTGAACGCGATCCATTAATTTAGTGACTTCAGCAGCCACTGTATTCACTAATGATCCCTCAAATCCACTTAAATCAGCTTTGAGAAGAGTATCAGCCGCAATATCAATGGGCTTCAAAATAGCGTTAGCCTTAGGTTTAAATCGATCTTTAGCTCGATAGAACTTTCTATAAAGTTCTGTTAGCTTCTGAGGGTGATTCAATGGGGACTTTATAGTATTTGTCACAGTCAATTTCTCCGCTTGCAGTTCAACATAAGGATCAAAACAGGGGTAAAAGTGATGAGCGTAGAGCTTTATCTTTTGGATGCTAGGTGAATCACTGGTTTGTTTTCTTGCCCATTTCGCCAAGTAGGAAAAGACATAGAGTGGACTTGTATCAAAGTCTTTAGCAAGTTCAGTGAGCTTACCCCAGTTTGCATCATAACCAGTCTTTCCTTGCTTGGCATTCACATCTAAATGAATTGCATAGGCAGCCGTTAGGATATTGAGAGGAGACGATCGCGCATTCCCTCCCGAATCCTCCCAACCTTCCAGAACATGGTCGAGTCGAAAACGATCGTTCCCCAGCAATACCCGAAAAGCTTGCGGGGCACTATCAAGAAATACGGTTTCTTCAAACTCAG
>JANXNM010000432.1 GCA_025354065.1 Synechococcales cyanobacterium 340R_concoct_173_sub
ATTCTTCGTCGCCAACATTCCAATTACCCAATGGGTTGGCAATGTCGTCGGTTGGCTGTCTAAAAACGATCGTAATACCGCAGAACTATCGCTATTGTGGGCACCATCAATCAAAATTTTATGACCGCGCCAGTTGTACCACTGCAAACGGCCCATCCACTGAGTTTTTGCAATCCCCTGAGTAATCGCCTCATTTGGAATATCCCAACCATCCTGGCGTAACAACAACGCCGTCGCGATCGCTAGAGACACATTACCCAACTGCACCGCGCCCTGAAGCGGCAACTCAAAGGTCAACGATCGTGGCACCAATGCAACGCCTTCTTCTTCTAATTCAAACAATTCAAACCCTTCATACACCGCCCAACCCTGAGCCATCGCCTGAGCGGGCTGAGGAAAATTCATGGGACTGTAAAGATCGTAGCCCCGTCTGACAATCACCGCCGCCGCTTCCTCTGGCATCTGACCGACAATTAATGGGCAACCTGTTTTAATAATTCCAGCCTTTTCAGAAGCAATTTTTGCCAACGTATCGCCCAAGCGTTCAACATGCTCCAAACTAATGGAGGTAATAATGCTCGCTAACGGTTCATCAATCACATTAGTCGCATCAAGCCGTCCGCCCAAACCCACTTCAACGATCGCAATATCCACCGATTGATCGACAAAAATGCGCCACATCGCCGCTGTCAACACTTCAAATTGCGTCGGTTCAAGATCGCCAGAAATCTTCGATTGCACAACCTGTAATGTTCGCAATAGGGTTTCCCAAGCGATCGGTTCTTCATCAATACAAATCCGCTCTGTCCAATCGACTAAATGGGGAGACGTATAGCGCCCCACCCGATAGCCAGCTTGGTGAAAAATAGCCGAAAGGTAGGCACAAACAGATCCTTTTCCATTACTGCCCGCCACATGAATCACCGGAACTCGCTTCTGGGGATCGCCCAATGCAGCCATCAGACGAATACTATTCTCCAGCCCCAACTTCACGCCAAATCGGGCATAGCTTCCCAGCAAGCGATCGATCGCCTGATTCTGTTCTGAGATCTGATGTGGTGAAACATTATCCAAAAGCTTTGCCTAGAATCCAAACGCACCTATCAGTGTGACGCAAAATGGTTATTTGTAAATTTTATCTCTAAATCATGTTGTTATGTAACGTCTCTTTAGGTTGTGGCGGAATATGAAAGGTAAAAGTAGTGCCTTGGTCCGGATTACTCGCGACCGTGATTGTTCCGTGATGCAAGTCAACGCAGGTTTTGACTACCGCAAGCCCCAGCCCCGTTCCTGCTATTGCTCCAACATTTTGGCCGCGATAAAAAGGCGTATATAAATGAGGAATATCCGTCGAAGATATACCTTGGCCTTGATCTTGAACTTTAAAAATAATACCGCCAGCAATGCAGCCAGTAACACTGTCAGTCGTACCCTTAGATTGGCTGGGATCATCGAATTGGTCTTCTAAAATAAGTTGAATTTCGCTTTGAATTGGCGAATATTTGATTGCATTTAACAATAAGTTACTCAAAATTAAATATAAGAGCTTATCGTCTAAGTTGGCATATTGTTGACCCGATCGGCTGATGAATTGAATCACATGACGATGGGCGTTGGCCAGATCGATATCTTCAACTAAATTTAAGCAAAAAGAGGTGAGTTCTAGCCGATTGCTTTGGCACATCAAACTTCCTGCCTCCGCCCGTGCCAAGGTCAAACTATCATTAAGCAACTGGGTCATGGCTTTGGCAGAGGATTGAATTCGCAGGGTGTTTTTACGGACTTTATTCCGATCGCCCGATTGGTCGCTGGTGAGCAAAAGCTGACTTGATCCCAAAATTACGCTTAAGGGCGTTCGGAATTCATGGGAAGCCATGGAAAAGAACTGCAACTTCAAAGCATCGCGGTCCTTTTGTTGAAGCAATTTTTCACGCTGGGCCTCACTTTTCTTCCGTTGGATGAGTTGTTGTTGGACCAGATAACCCCCTAAGCTGACAATGCCAAATGCCGAAACAACCCACCAAATCTCGATCAAAACCCGCTCGCGAATGTGAGCCTGGGATTCTTGAAGCCATTGCCGCAGTCGTGATTCTTCTACTTTTTGCATTTCGACTAGCAACGCTTGAATTTGGGTGCGAAGCTGAACGCTAGCCTGAGTAATATCGCGTTGTTCGGTAACTTTGTTCTTGTCGATGCCATAGAGCTTAAGCGATCGTTCCAGCAGAGCAATCCGATCGCGAATCAAAACTTCCATCCGATCGAGCCGAAGCGTTTGTTGCGAATCAAAATTCAGGCGTTGCCGTAATTTAATCAGTTCGGTGCCAAGATCCTCAATGCTTGTACGATAACGCTCCTTTTCCGATCGATCGTCAAGCAATACATAGCCTCGCCGAGCAGACTCAGCCACCGTCATATCGGCATAAACAGTAGTTAAATGTTGGATAATTTCGTAGGACTTTAAAACCTGTTGATTGCTCTCAATTAACTGGATAGAGTTACGATATGAGACCCAGTTGCTGCCACTAATCCAAAACAGCGAACCCAATAATCCACCCACAAGCCATTGATATTCAGACCATTTGTATTTAGACCATTTGTATTTAGACCCTCTGTACTTAGAAGTCCATTTTAACGATCGAGACCATTTCATCGATTGCTCACACTGCTGTATTTTTTATTATCCCTATGCGTATTTTAGTTGTAGAAGATGATGTTCAACTGGCTGATGTGTTAACCGACGCATTATCCGATCAGCAATATATTGTTGACTTGGCTCAGGATGGGGAAGCGGCGACGGAATGGATAAATACGCTGAGCTATGACTTAATTGTCATGGATGTGACATTGCCGAAGTTAGATGGTTTAAGTTTGTGTCGGCAATTGCGCGATCGGGGACTAAGTTTACCGATTTTGATGTTGACCGCCCGAGATACGATTTCCGACAAAATAATCGGACTCGATGCCGGAGCGGATGACTATATGGTCAAACCTTTTGACTTACAAGAACTCATGGCTCGCGTCCGGGCCTTGACTCGCCGAGGAACGACAGCATCTTGTTCCAGCTTAATGTGGGGACAACTCAAGCTCAATTCTTTGACTCACGAAGTTCATTATGACGATCAAGAATTTTTTCCCACGCCCAAAGAGTATGCGCTCTTAGAACTACTCGTCAGTAATGGTCGGCGGGTGATGAGTCGAGCGGGCATCATCGATCAACTTTGGCCGATGCAAGACTCGCCTACCGAAGAAGCCGTAAAATCTCACATAAAAGCACTTCGTCAAAAACTGAAACTCGTGGGTGCACCGGATGATTGCATTGAGACGGTTCACGGCCTAGGCTATCGCATGAAATAATTTCGCAAACCCATTCAAATCCATCCATAACCAACCGATTTCTCCCCGTTCTACTCTCGATTTCTCCCCTGTCATATTGGTAAATTTAAATAACAGGCTGATTGTTGGAGCAAAACCTGAAAAATTCCCGAGAAAACTTGTGATGAGCATGAAGAAAGTCATTTGCTAAGAACTACAGCAAGTGGCTTTTTTATTTAGGGCTGTTTCACTCTAGATTTAGACATTTTGTGCATTGGCGAGTGTGTATTGACGAGAAGACGCCGTTCTAGTCTTCAGAGATTTTCGGCTTCGATGAGTGAAGTACCTAAACTCCTAGCCCAAATCTGAAATGAAATGCCCCCTGTACTCACTCATCCTCAACAAATACTGTTTACCCTGTTATAGTCTGAAAATAATCGCTCCTTAGCTCTGAAATATGCCCAAAGCTATCGTTAATTCTCATATTCCTATCCCTGATGAGCACCTCTATCAACTATCAAAACTTCGTAACCTAAGTAACCTCTGGGATCAAGCTTTTGGCATCCCAGGAACCCAGTGGCGAATGGGACTTGAATCTTTAATTGGACTTCTTCCGATCGGGGGTGATTGGATCGGACTTCTGATGTCTAGCTACATTTTATTCCACGCCGTGAAATTTAACCTCCCCCGATCCGTCATGGTTCGTATGGTTTTAAATGTTTTAATTGATGCGATCGTTGGAGCCGTACCAATTTTAGGAGATCTTTTCGACACCACCTGGAAGGCCAATACTAAAAACGTAAATTTATTAGAAGCCCATCTAAAATCGCCACAAACCAGCCACAAATCAGACAAACTCGCGCTCTGGCTTTTATTCGGTGGGTGTATCTTAATTGTTCTATTTCTAATGGCAATATCTGTCACATTAATGATTGCGATCGGAAAATTTATCATTCATTCTTAGCCTAAATTTAGAATGAAACAGCCCTGCTTTTCTATGGCGCATTACTTTTAGAGTCTATTAATTGAGAATTAAGGGCAAAAAATAGCCTTTGAACTGACGGGTCCAAAGGCTCTGAAGATAATTTCGAGTAGTAATCAGTTGCCGCGAATAGTCCTCGATTTAAAAAAGAAATACAATGAAATAGCTTGATCTAGACAAGTCGAGAGTAATACTCAACCACTAGCAATTCATTGATTTGGAGTGCGACCCACTCCCGCTCACAAAGACCATTGACCTTACCAATAATCTTAGTTTTATCAAACTCAAGATGGCTTGGAAGGTTAGTTAAACCTGGGTATTGAAGATTCGCTTCGACCAATTTCTTAGACGCTTCACGTTCACGCACGGTAATCACTTCACCGGGACGGCATTGATAGGATGCAATATCCACAACCTTGCCATTAATGGTGACGTGACCATGGTTCACAAGTTGACGTGCGCCTGGGATAGTTGGAGCCATGCCCAAACGGAACACGGTATTATCCAAACGCATTTCCAGAAGTTGGAGCAGAACGAGTCCTGTCGAACCCGCAGCGCGACGTGCTTTTTGGACATAGCGACGCAATTGCTTCTCGCTCAACCCATAGTTGAAACGGAGCTTTTGCTTTTCTTCGAGTCGAACACAATACTCAGATTTCTTCTTACGTGCTTGACCGTGCTGTCCCGGCGGATATGCC
>JANXNM010000462.1 GCA_025354065.1 Synechococcales cyanobacterium 340R_concoct_173_sub
TAACACGCTCTAGCAAGCCAGGAATTGCCAGAAGTTCTTGAGTTGCAACTTCGCTTTCAGCATTTGCCAAGTAAGCCGCAAAATCAGCAAGCACTTGTAAGCGCTCTGGCGACAGTTGCTTGAGTGAGTCATTGAGTTGACGCTGTAACTCAGTTGCAGATACCAAAATCGACGACTCCATATCCTCTACTGGGGAATTATCTGTAGTATTCATCGCCTGCCTCACATTTTCAAGGGCTAATATCCATTGTAAGTTAACCAAACTGTAGGGAAATGTCGGCCATTTGGAAATTATAGCGGAATCTCGATCGACCTAATTGATACTCGCATTTGTTGAGGTTTAGTTGAGAATGCGATCGTCCCCTTCGATACGTAAGGTATGCCAGAATGCTTAGAGTACTGTTTGACTGGCAAATTTTTGTAAAATACGCTGACTAGGATGGGCAGACAAGCTTACTAGTTTGTTTACTAATGCAACTGGGAATAGTGCTGAGTCATACATATCGCAGTGGAGTGCTTCGACGTTGGCTAAGATAATTTGTAAACTTGGTAAATCTCCAAATGTAGGTTCTTTCTTTAATTCTCGCACAGGAACAGACAATACATGCATTTGTCCCTTCCGAGTCTTAAAAATTACCTTATGACCATAATTACTAGTTGAGGCATAAGGCAATTTAGGATCTCCTGGCCCAGGAAGTATATGGTGATATATGTATTTGTCTGTCAAAATAGTTGCACTACCATTTCTAAGTTTGGACTGAATTGCCTGAGCATGTTCAACAAATGCACCGCTTTTTTCCAAAGCCGCTAGAAACACTCCTTGCTTATCAAAAAGCCAATTCATTAAGTCATTCATTGGTACATGTAAATTTGCTGTTTGTCCAAAAAAACCTGCTGAGCCATCTTTAATAAAAAAGATACTACGAAGCTTATCTGGTTGTCGATTAATCAAATATCTAATTACGTGAATGATAACTAAATGTTCAATTACATTTGTTAAATATCCCATAATCCCTGAAGCTCCAATCTCTTCTTCAATGATTTCATGTAGTCGGAAGATGTCAGTCAGATATATTCGTCCTCCAGTTTCAGGACAAGGAAAAGTATATTCTGAATCCATTTCATCGAGACGTAAAATCACCTCTTTCCCCTCAGGAGTTTGTGGGTTGGTTGCTAAACGCCACTCTTTATCTTTTTGTGTTCTTTGATTAAGTGGTTTATATCTTCTGAATGTAAACCAAGCTAATGTATCTAGTAATGTACCATCTTCATCTAATGTGCTAGTTTTGAAGAATTCATAAATTGCTCTCAGTACAGTAGCCTTTAAATTAGGCTGATCTTTAAAACAAATATTCTTAGTTGGCAGAGCTAGTTTAAGACGCTCAATATTTTTAAGTTTTGCCATATCTTCTGGCGCTATGAAGGGAGAAGCATTGATTTCTTCTAAATCTTTCTGCTCAAAATACAACGCGCCAAACTGCATAAAATGAATAGATCTCGATGGAAACTCTTTATCTATTATTACCTCTGTATATCCTCCATCCACTGCCATTACGTACTGAATAGGATTTGCCTTAGGTGGCTCGAAATTAATTGTTAATTCGGCAAGATCAATTCCGTCATCTTGAATAGGCTTGTAGATTCGACCCATCAGCAATTTTACTTCGGGATCATTAATAATATACTGATGTGATGCTTTACTAGCAGCTTCAAATGGACGACGACTGTTACGACTTGAGTATCCCATACCATTAAACCTGATAATGAACTAATAAATTAACAACAGGGAATAAACTCTATATATCCATTGGAAATAGATTTATCTGAACGGGAATAACAAAAGGATTACTATAGGTCTTCATCCGAACAAACCCCTTGTCAGTATCCTGACTAAAACGAATTAAGCTTTCAGTAAAGTCGCTAAAGTCATAGTATTTTCGTAATTCTCTTGTCTCGTCTTCATTATTAAGATGGGAAATAAACCAATTTTGAGTAGCCTTCAGAATATTTCCACTAATTGAACTGACTTCTTGAGTCGCATAGATTAAGCCCAGATTTAATTTTGCCCCTTCTTTAGCAAGACGATTATAAATCTGTGACAGATCCTTATCATCTTTTTTTGGAAACAAATTATGCGCTTCTTCAAAGTAGAACTGAATGAAATTATTTGGCCGGGTCTCAACAAATCGTCGAATTGAGTCCCTAAAGATTGTGGTGGTGATTCTCTTCGCAAAAAGCTGTTGTATCTTCTCTTCTCCAAGAGATAAGTCAACAATTACGATTTTACCTTCTCGTAAGTGAGCTAATATATCTTCATCAAATGGTTTCTGCACTGTAGAGGTATGTTGTTCACGGACAGGGATAAAAATTTTATATCCACTATGAGGTGTAACTCTTTTACTTTTACTATCTTTTGTCTCACCTGTTAACATTGCGAGCAACGCTTTTAGTGAATCATCTCCCCATTCCTCTGGTTCTTCACCCTCCTCTAAAGTTGTACTATTTTTAGACTCCTTCCTTCCTAGCGTCGGTGTGTAGACTTCCCATAATTTTTGCCACCAATTAGAAGCCTGTTCTAGGGTAAGCTCTAACGTCCCAGACCTCGTATTAGTACCCTGCTGCGGTTCAACAGGAGTTGCCATGACTGCATTTACAGCAGATCTAATATCTGAATTAGTTGTAAATCGGACTTTGAAATTTGGCGGAGATTGAAACCCTGCACGGTGAAGACAGCATAGGTAAACTGCAACCTGTCGGTCATAACGTTTAGCTGGAGAATCAAACCTATTTCCTTCATAATTTCCTGGTAAATCTAAACTAACACCCTTGAAATTGACAGCAAATCGAGCGCTATCATCAGCAATACTAGGATGAGTTTTGAGTAAATCTAATCCTGCTTGAATTTCACTATAAAAGTTTACTTTCAGTTGACGAAACCCGGGCTTTTGTATGGTGGAATATCTAATTGTCTGATCTTTATAAAGATCAAAGATAGCTGTTCCTCTATCTTGAAGATTTGGATTCGCGTACTCTCCATTAATATCAAATACAATTTGACCAATTGGGTATTTTGGAGATTTGTTTGAATTCCATGCATTGAGAATTTCATCAGGTGATTCTTGATTTTGATCTAATACAAGTGTGGACTGTTCACTCATTTGAACACATGCCTGGATAATAATCTTGACTGTATTAGATTTTCCTGTTCGAGTCATTCCAAATAATGCCGTTCTTTTTCCAGCAAAATCAGGAGCTAGTACGTAAACTGGAACATCTTCCTCTTGTTGTTGGAAACGTTGACTAGAACTATAGCGAACTTTACCAATGGGTACATCGCCTGCACCACCAGGAGAAGAGTCTTCACGATAGTTCACTATAAACTTCAATATTTCAGCCGATGGTTTTATAGCCTTATAGTGATGAGCACTGTAAAAATTTTCTAAGTCAGCACCAAAACGAAGTTTTTGTTTTTTATCTAGATAGAATGAGCCTAGGACAGAGCATTCTAATCCACTGAACGAAAACTCATACCGTGTAAATGTATCTAACTGAGATCGGCTAGTCGAACCCGTCTGTAATCCGTCTTTGTAATATTCGACCATGCTGCTGATCACGTCTTGGTCGGTTGGTAACTTCGCAGGTTGAAGAACTCGAAGTAATATTGCTTCAGAATTGGAATTATCATCTAACTCATTATCATAGTAGGCAAGAAGAAAGCACCCTTGAGGAATCCCCTTGGCACGTTCTTTCCAAGAGTCAGCAACTAGAATTTCAGCTTTTCCGTAACTCAACCTGAATGGTCTACCAACAAAATTGCCTGTTGACCATTCTCCGTTAGAGTTCCGATAAAAAAAATTAGGCTGAATAATGCGACTACTGATACCCATAATTCTCCAAGAGAATGGAAGTTACTTTTTATACTTTAGCGTAGGATCTTCAAATCTGATCTTCGATTGCTCCAAGTAATTGTCACGTTCCTCGATCGTCAGCCATTTACGTCCACAAAGAGCTGCTGCATAGCCCGTAGTGTTGCTTCCGCCAAAGGGGTCAAGAACTAAATCTCCAGTCTCTGTGAGGTATTCAATAAAGAATTTTGCTAAACCAACCTGCATTCTTGCTGGATGTGGCTTTATCCCTTGCTCCTTACACTGACGACTAAAAAAATCATTCGATACCGTATTTGACATCGAAAACGCATTCGGTAAACGAGTCTCTTGCCCAGGTGTAAGACTTTCTAGTTCTAAAAAATTATGTGCAATGGACCCGCCACGATCGTTTAAGAATCCCTCTTCACTGATTTTGTGCTCTGAAGGTCGTTTCCCAGAATTAAATTTCCCTGACTTTAAGAGCCGTTTCATACTCTCACTGTATGGGCGCAAGACTTCTGGACGTGAGTTATCAGCTTTAGGAAAGTCACTTTTTGCCATCCACCACACATTTGTATAGCTATCGACAGCACGAATTTTTTCGATCGTTACCCATTGCGCGGGGGAAGGAAGTCGGGAGGGATTATAACAGATAAATTGTTGAATTAGTCGTAGATCAGCCTTTTTATGTGAAGCAAATCCTAGAAGCGCTTGAAGTGGTAAGAGAGATTGCACTGGGCGTTTAGGTTCCCAAGCATTACCCAACTCAATTACGATCGATCCGTTTTCTGTCAACATTTCAGAGAAGAGTGGAGCTAGACTAGTAAACCAGTCAAGATAGTCTTCTCCTGTCATATTTCCATAACTTTTTTTCTTATTTAACGGAAACGGGGGTGAGGTCAAGATTAAATTGACTTTCCCTCGTAGATTCCTCAACTTTTTATCCCTCAAAACTTCCTCGCATTTACCGAGGTAATAACGTCCTGATTTTTTCCAGTATGCAAGTTCCACCGAGTTGAGGCTCTATAGCTAGTTTTGGATGTGTCAAGTCTAAAGTTAGACATTAGTTACAGAATATACACGTATGTTACCCGGATAGAACCATTTCTTATGGTTAAGCTATGAGATTTTTCCACTTGGCCGACCTTTATCACACCTTCGACGACTTCATCGCTCCCGTTCGTAACCCGAAACGTTACTCATAAAGGAGTTTAACTAACTAAAGAATGGCGTTTACTACGGAAGCAACCTGAGTCACTAATGGAGAAATCTTAGCCATTGTCATCTCACCGATCGCCCCCTAATCTCCTCAACTCCCGATCGGCATCAGGGACATAGCCGCCCTATCTCAGCAAGCCATGTCCCTACGAAACTAGCCGATCGCCGCCAAAATATCAGATGCGTGAGTTTCAGTATTCACCGTCTCATACACCTGAGCAATCTTGCCAGACT
>JANXNM010000465.1 GCA_025354065.1 Synechococcales cyanobacterium 340R_concoct_173_sub
AGGGTTGGGACGTTTTTTGTTGAATGCTTTGGAAGCTGTGATGATTCAAAAAGGGTTTGCAGAAATTTGGATTGAGACGGCAAGTGTGTTGCGGGAGGCAGTTATTTTGTATGAACGATCGGGCTATGAAGCGGCAACGGGCGTGGAGACTGAACGGTGCGATCGGGTTTACGTAAAGAAATTATCTGTATTGGGCACTTGACTATCGATCGTCTCTAACCCTTCAGTTCAATACCTTCAAAGGCGGACAACAAAATCCCCAAAATCATCGGAAGTTCATTAATAAAGTATTCCCGACGATCGATTTCTAATGTCCGATCGATCAATCTCAAAAATTTCCATTCACTGCCCGTCGTCACACAACCATAAAGCGGCTGATGCAAATTCGATCGTAAATTCAATTGCTGCGCTGCGACCATTTCTGCACCACATTGTCCTAATCCCGCTTTAATGTTTTCATTTTTCGCCTCCACTAAGGTCAACACGGGCGATCGGACTTCGTAGGAGTCCCGAGTTGCGGTCAAAATATAATCACAATATCCGGTTAAGCCCTGTGCTGCATCAATATTGAATTCTGATCCTGAGAAGAACCCAATTTGAAAATTTAGTTTACGTCGCACATCTAGAAGCACAGGTGCAATAATCAATTCCGAGCGAGCTTTTTCAGTATTGATTGCGATCGCGAGGGATAGATTTTCGTCTATTGAGATTTGTAAGGAATCACTGGCTGCGATCGGCTGACAATGGGCAAAAAGATTCTGTGGCTCTTCTAAATTTAAGCTAAAACTTTCCCGTAGACGAGACAAACTAAATTCACTGTAAGCCATAGAAATTTTCCTCACGATCGCTAATTATTATGATGGCAAAGCTACGATCGATTTGGGGTAAGCTGAGTTCACGATTGAATTATACCTATTTTTGTTCTAAATCCTGTTGCCTTGTTTTCAATTTTACAACTTCAAATTTTGATTCTAGAATCTTTAGGGAATCACACCATCTTTTTCGATCGCAGCAAAGGCATCTTGGGGATTCAATCCGAGCCAAGGATCGTTCTTGGGTGTCAGAAAGAGTTCGCTATAGACCCGTTGATTGAGAGTATCAAAATCTAGATTGCCGATCAGCATCCATTGATGAATTTGGGCATGAAGTAAATACTCATTTCGGACCATATCGATCGCCATGCGTTGTTCAAATTGTTTGATGGCATTGGGATTGGGATTTTTAGGATCGAGTTTGGTTTGCATCAGCGCAAGACTCCGGCCATCAAGTTGCGAGGGGACAAGGGCTGCTAGCTTTTGCCAACTGGCTTCGTCGGTGATGGTTTTGAGTTCGGTTTGATTCTGGTTGGCGAGGCGGAGGGCACGGACTAGGGGAAGTTCAGGGGCCATTTTAGCTATAGCAATTTGGCCTGCGGTGCGAGCGTCGATACTTGCAACATTGAGGAGTTTCGGCGGTTGGGTGAGGCCAATAGTTTTCAGGTTTTTGGCCCATTGGCTTTGGAGTTGAATGAGTCGATCGCGGTGATAGGTTTGCCAATAAGTGCTTTGATCAGATTGTTTAGTTGCCGTTTGGAAGGCACGATCGATTTGATTTAATTGTTCTAAAAAGGCTTGCGGGGTATAGAGTCCTGGAATGGCTTCGATCGGTTTACCATTGCTATCTAAAACGTAATGAATGCTATTGCCTGTGACGGTGCGTTCAAGTTTGCGTCCATCGCCGAAATCTAGAGTGAGCTTAGGAACGGGGCGTTCGGAACTCCAATGGAGAATAAACCTGTCGCGGAGGGTTTGAGAGATGGCTGCATTGGGGTACAGGGCGACGCGGAAAAATCGACTGTTGGCGCAACTGAGTTCTTCGTTGAGGTTGCCGAGTAGTCTGAGCGAAAGAATAGGTTTGCCTGTGGTTTTGGCGGCAGCTTTGGCTTTTTCGAGATCGGTATACCAATAGAGCCGACTGGCATGACAATCGCGCTGTTGGCAGAGTTGTTCTAGGGCATTACGTCGGTCGGGATTGGGGATCCGATCGGTTTGGATTTGGTGGGTTTGAATGAAATTTGTAAGTTCTGTTTCGCCGCTTTGTTGAATGGTTTGGCGAAGGGCTGTGATTTGTTGTGCTGTAGGTAGGGCGGCTTGGGCAGGGGGGTGAAATCCTAGGACGATCGGGAGTAGGGCAAAACTGATGGGTTTGAAGGGCATGAGCTGGTTCCCAAAGACTCACTGGATAATCTGGATAGTACTGTATAAATGACGACCCTAGCGAAAGAAAGTTCCCCAACTAGAGGTCCATCAATAGGCTAGCGATCGGGAACTATTGTTCCTGAGACGATCGTCCTTCCAAAATCTCCAATCTCGCCCTGTTTTCCTCTAACTTGGTGTGTAATAGAGAAAGCATCCCTTCACCATTCATATGACTTCTCTCACCACTCAAGGTTAACAACAACTCAAACTCGGCTCATAGTCGATCGCATTGGCAACCTTTGAAGGGGCGATCGCGCTAGATGAGACAGATGTGGATGCTTGGGCAGGGAAGGCAGCGGCGCTGAAGAAGTTGGGGCGGTGGGGTGAAATGATGACCTGATGGTTGTAACAAAAGATATTGTCTATTCTCAGTGAGATTGAAGGTTCAACTGGCATAATTAGAAAAGTATGTTGTTTATTGAAATAGTTATGTCTCCCCTTTCTGAAGAGATTTTAAAGGCTGTTGAGGATTTGCATGATATCGATCGGCAGCAAGTGTTAAACTTTGCGGATTTTTTACGGTTGAAGAAGGCTAATTCGATCGCTTTACCGATGAATTCTGCGCGATCGTTTTTTGAGGTGGCGGGGGATTTGATCGGGGCGGGTGAGGGGCCGGGTGATCTTTCGACTAATGCCGATTATTTGAAGGGTTATGGTGAGTGATGCGATCGCAGGTTTTGGTTGATACGGGTGTTTTGGTGGCGTTGATTGATCGAAGCGATCGGTATCACGCTTGGGCAAGTCAGAAGTCGATGGAGATTGTGCCGCCATTGTTAACCTGTGAGGCTGTGATTTCTGAAGCTTGGTTTCTATTAGGACGGGTGCGGAATGAGCGGGAGACGTTGTTGAGGTTTTTGATGTTAAAACAGGTGCAGGTCTGTTTTGATTTGGATCAGGAGTTGGGGAAGGTTGTGGCGTTGTTGGATCGGTATGCATCGGTTCCGGTTTCGTTGGCGGATGCGGAGTTGGTACGGATGGCTGAGTTGTATCCTCAGAGTATGGTTTTTACATTGGATAGTGATTTTCAGGTTTATCGAAAGGATCGCGATCGCACAATTTCAGTATTGAGTCCTTGGTCTGAGAATTTAGAATGATCGCCCTTCCAAAATCTCCAATCCATACTTCCTTATTTTCCTCTAAATTGGTGTGTAATAGAAAAAACATTCCTTCACTATTCATATGACTTCTCTCACCACTCAAGGTTAAAAACAACTCAAACTCGGCTTATGGTCGATCGCACTGGCAACCTTTGAACGATCGGTGATCGTGCTTGATTCGGAGCATTCATTTAGGGAGGATCGGGAATGGATTATTGAGGTTTCAGTGTGGGACCTTTGATGGTGATTGTTTTACGCAACGGGGTCGTCAAATTCGGATTATTAGTGCAAGACCTGCAAATAGAGCGGAGCGTGAAGGTCATGTCAGACAATGTTGAGCATGTAGATTTTCCGTTTGCGGCGGCGCGGCGGATTACAAGTGAGGAAGTGGCGGTAGCGAAATTGGCGGTAAAGGAACAGTTTGGGATTGAGCCGGGGAAGCGGGGTCGTCCGCCGAAGCTGGGAGATCAAAAATATGAGGCGGTGTCGATTCGATTGAATCCGCAGGTGTTGCTGTGGGCAAGGGCGGAGGGCGATTACCGTTCCGGGAGGCTTCGCTAACGTTTGGGGGTGGGTCACCAGACTGTAATTAATCAGGCATTATTGAAGATTTCGGTGGGTGGGGATTAGAATAGAGCCGCTATATTAAAGCGCTAAAATATAAAGATCCGGCGTTTAATTGGAGATTAGGAAGAGAGTATGTGGAGACAATTAGACCTCTTAATCAGTCGAGAGACTCAGGAAAATGAACGTGAATTTTACGGTCTTCTGGGACTTATGGCTGTCCGATTTGCCAGAATGGAAGCTCAATTAATTACACTTCTTGGGGCATTGATAAATCCTGGAGAAAAATGGCTAATGGAAAGTCTCACAGAGGGATTTAGTATTGCCAAAAGCCTTGAAATGATTAAAAAACTATCGTATGTTCGCATTGAACTG
>JANXNM010000617.1 GCA_025354065.1 Synechococcales cyanobacterium 340R_concoct_173_sub
TCTCCATTTTTTCGAGTTCAGTCGCCAAAAAGATAGTTACCATCTCATCGGAATAGCCCGGAGCCAGAAAAATATCCCCTATTTGCCGAATCGTACCTGCCTTGTAGCCCGATTCTTCCTGAACCTCACGATCGGCTGTACTGAGAGCAGTCTCGCCTGATTCGATTGTTCCAGCCGGAAATTCTAAAATTCGGCGTTGAATTGTAAATCGATATTGTCTAAGTAAAATCAAATCCCCAGATGCCGTCACGGGAACCACCAGCGCACCCCCCGGATGGCGAATGCATTCGAGTTCAGCCTCGACCTTGTTGGGCAGTCGATAACGATTGATTTCGTAGGCAAACTTGCGCCCCTGATAAAACAGTTTCCGGCGAAGGAGTTGCGGTAGCTCTAACATACGTCTGGAACCCGTGGAAAACGTTGAACTTGTGAGCAATCTACCATCTGCACGAGCTGTTCGATCGATCGGCCTGAAATTGGATCAATCCAAGCGGGCGCAATTTCGGCCAAGGGCACCAGAACAAAAGCTCTAATCGTCATGCGCGGGTGGGGCAGTTCTAAATGCGGTGTGGAAAGCGTCCGATCGCCATAGAGCAGCAAATCCAAGTCCAATGTTCGCGCGCCCCAACGCTCCTGACGCACCCGACCGAACTGATCTTCAGTGGTCAGCAGTAATGTCATGAGTTCCTGAGGTTGGAGATCAGTTTCGATGACAATGCAACCATTGATATAGTCCGGCTGTGGGGGACCGATGGCGGCAGTTTGATACCAGGACGATCGGGATATTAGGGTGATAGCGGGATGCTGGGCGATGACGGCGATCGCACTGTTGAGGGTTGTAACTGTGTCCCCGAGGTTGGCACCAAGCGCTATAGCTGCACGGTTGAGAATTGGGACGGATGTCATTGAAGCAGGGGAACTAGAAAATAAGGGGAACTAGAATTCAACTCTTAGTCCCCCTTACCAAGGGGGATTTAGGGGGATCGGGTCTCAATTGTCAAACCTTCGATTTTTCAAACACCCTCTTAAGCTACTCAGCCAAGGCTTTCAGACGTGCAACAGTTTCCAGCGCGCTTGCAAATCACGAATGGTATACACCGCCTGGAACTCAATCCCCTGCTGGGCATAAAACTCTGCCCCACCTTGTTCTCGGTCCAGCAGCGAAATCACCTGCGTCACCACATAGCCCGCCTCACGCAACCGATCGACCGCCTTCATCGCCGACTGGCCTGT
>JANXNM010000540.1 GCA_025354065.1 Synechococcales cyanobacterium 340R_concoct_173_sub
GATATTCTGGGCGATCCAACTGAAGGCGCATTAGTCGTCGCCGCTGCAAAGGCAGGGTTTGAGGCAGATCAATGGAACGCAAAACTACCGCGTGTGATGGAGTTCCCATTTACATCCGAACGTAAACGGATGTAAATGGGAACTCCATCACACGCGGTAGTTTTGCGTTCCATTGATCTGCCTCAAACCCTGCCTTTGCAGCGGCGACGACTAATGCGCCTTCAGTTGGATCGCCCAGAATATCCCAACTTCCGCCATTATTTTGTAGTACTGCATCATTACAAATGGCACAGGCGAGCAAGATCGACCTGACTTCGGGTTGATCCATTGGATCAATAGTTTGGCCTGAAATTGTGAATTTTCCATCCGGCTTATAGCCTTCTCCACTAATTTTGGGTTCTACAGATGCGGTATGTAGACCCTGCACAACCATTTTATTTTGAGTAAGGGTTCCAGTTTTGTCTGAACAAATGGTGGTGACTGACCCTAATGTTTCAACAGCAGGCAATTTACGAATTAATGCATTACGTTTAACCATGCGCTGGGTCCCTATTGCCAAGGTCACGGTAATCACCGCAGGCAATCCTTCGGGCACGACGGCAACGGCCATGGAGAGGGATGTTTCGACTAATTCTTGAAAACGAAGGAGTTCAATTTTTCCGGTGGTAATCCAGTAGTAAATCATCCCAAATACAATGATGATTCCCACCAAAGTCATGGACCCGGAAACTAATACATTGCTCAATTGATCCATTCGCTTTTGCAGCGGCGTGGGTTCGGTTTCCACCGCTTGAAGCATTGTGGCAATTTTCCCCAATTCAGTAGACATTCCGGTGCGAGTGACCACCACGGTGCCCCGGCCTTGAAGGACTTCTGTTCCTTGATATACGACATTTAACCGATCGCCCAATGCGGCATCTTCATTCAAAATCGCGTCAGACTTTTTGGTGACGGCACTGGATTCACCCGTTAATGCAGATTCACGAATTTGTAAACTGGCGGCTTCAATCAATCTCCCATCTGCGGCAATCTGAACGCCTGCTTCTAATTGCATGACATCTCCGGGGACTAATTCCGAAGATTCAATTTCCATTAATCGTCCGGCTCTTAATACTCGTACATGGGGTGAAGAAAGTTGTTTAAGCGCCGCTAGTGCTTTTTCTGCGCCACTTTCTTGAACATAGCCCAATGCACCATTCAAAATCACAATGGCTAAGATTGCAATTGTATCTTTGAATGGAATGTCTCCTGCTTTCATGGTCCCTGATTGCCAGGATACAAAATCCAGAATGCCCGATACGATCGCCACACCAATCAGCATGACCAACATAATGTTTCTAAACTGGTCAATCAAAATCGACCACTTCGATCGGCCTTCTGCTTCTTCGAGTTCATTTGGGCCAAATTTAATCTGACGCTCTTGAATTTGATGGAGTTGAAGCCCTTGCTTTTCGTCCGTTTGAAGCAGTTCCAGGGTCCGATCGATCGGCTCAGAATGCCAAACGGAGTCGAATTGGGGTGAAAGTTTAGCTGACATAAGCGGCGATGACATAAGTGCTTGGTGTGTGAGGGTTTGAAGGAGTTTTAATCGAATAGAATTATCTCAAATGGCGTGTCCAACACCAATCTAGAGAACTTCATCATAGTGCCATAATTGGGATGAAGGCACTAATTTTTAGTGTAGATTTGTGATTCCTCCGGTATGGTGTTAGGACTATCTTTTAAAGCCACAGTCTAAATAAGTTACAGAGATTTTTTAATGAACCCCTTTATTCCGTCTACTCTTGCTAGCTCTTGGCCTCCGGTGGTGGTGGGGCGATCGTTGGAGTTGAAGCGGGTGGGCGATATTTTAAAGGCGGATGGCGATTTGCTGTTGACGGGGGTTCCGGGGATTGGACGGCGGACGTTGGTGCGATCGGCGGCGCGTCAAGTGGGGGCGCGGGTGGTGGAGATTGATTGCCTCCGAGCGACGGATTATTTACGATTTTTGCAGTTATTAGGCGATGCAATTTTGGCGGCCTTTTCCCAGCCGATGGAGTTGAGCTTGATTCATACCTATCTTGAACCTCATTCGTTGCAGCTTGATACGAGCAGTACGGGACGGGCGAAGTTGTTGATTCCGTCGGGTCTTGATGAGTGGGTTGTTTTTAAGCGGTTGTTGGCCTTGCCTCAGGTTTTGGCGGAGTCGATGGATTGCCGAGTGGTGTTGGTGTTTCAAAATTTTCCGCACATTCGATCCTGGGATCGATCAAACAAGTGGGAAGATTATTTGCGTCAAAAAATCCAGGTCCAAACGCGGGTGAGCTATGCAATCATTGCGACGATGGCTCAGAAGTGGACGGAGCAAACGGATATGAAAACGGTCTTCTTGGCTCCCGTGGCGGATGCAGATTTACGATCGTGGTTGGTTACGTCGATGCGTCAGGTGGAGTTGTCGTTGGATCAAGACGCAATTCAGTTGGTGCTGGATATTGTTCAAGGCCATTTTGGGGATGCTCTGGCGCTGTCAAGACGACTTTGGTTAGAGCATCGCGGGAAGGTTTCGGTTCAGGTTCGATCGCATCAGGTGTATCGCAGTTCGGTGTCGTTGATTGAAGATTTGTCGGTGACGTTTGAGTCGTTGATTTTGTTGTTGCCCAGTACTCAAGTGCGGGTATTGGAATGTTTGGCGCTGGACCCGACGGATAGTCCCCATGCTAATGAATACTTGAAAAAGCACAATTTGTCTCGGGGTGGAACGTTGCAAGGGGCGCTGTTGAGTTTGGAGCAGAAGGGGTTGGTGTATGGTCCCGATCGGGGTTACAAAATCGCGCTTCCGATGTTGGGCTTGTGGTTACGGTATCGATTGGGTTGAGGATGAGAGAGGCGATCGAGATTTTGCATAATCTACGATCGCTTTACTTCACAGTAAACTCGGTACACGAGCGCAGTTCCTCAGGACAAAACCTCAGAACAATATCCGTCTTCGGAATAATTGCTTCCATCATTTCAGGTCGTCCTGCACGATAAAATCAGTTCAAAGCTGTTTGGCTTCTAGATAGCTTTGAAGAAGGGTTGTGCGTTGTTTAGTTAGCGTCTCTTGGCAACTGCTATAGATCAGAGGAGCGATCGAACCGCCTTTGAAGCGATCGGCACTAAATTTGCAATCGAGGTCGCGATATTTGAGCCAAGCTAATTGTGCATCGATAAGTTGAGGTTCTTGGGTATTTTGTTTCGTTTGTTTGAAAGTATTACGTAATTGTCGATAGATTTGATTGAGTTCTTGGTCAGCGGCTTTAAATGACAAGTTAGCACAATGATTCATTTCAAGCTGGGTACTAGTAGCTTTGCAGTTGATCTTTATAAAGGGATCTTTTTCACTCTGGCTCGGTAAAACTAGAACCGTTACGACTAAAGTCATTGTTATGGCTGATATGAGATAGTTCATTTTAAGTTTTGATTTGTAGGGGATACTCTATCTTAGCGTTTAGAACCGATCGGCTATGTATGAGATTCTAAGCTAGTAATCACATAAAAATCTTCCAGAAGTTTTAGGTATATTGAACTTCATTTTTGCGCTTTGTTCAGACAGACTAATTCAGACTCAAACCGATCGGATTTGATTTGAAGAGAGGGCGATCGATGCACCTAATTTACTCGCCTGAGGGTTGTGTCTTTACGTAAAGAGTAAGGAATAATTAGTAGCTCTGTAAGCTCTGCCCCCTTAGACTCTTAGATTAGCCTATTTTTCGTCCTTTATGTAGGAGCACTACCTGCTACAGAATGACTAATATCCTAGTATTGCCCCCTTACCCTCATTAGATCTCTATGAAATTGATGCTGACCAAAATATTATGGCTTACCCACTATCAGATTCACAGAATATTATTACGGTCGAATATTAAAAGATATAGATAAGTTTTCGTTAAAGGTAAAATAACTGGTCTCCAGAATCTATCTTCAATCTCTTTAATCTTCAGACAAGCCACAGACAAACCGCAGACAAGCCGGAGATGATTATCTAGATTTTTTCATTAAGGGTTAGTTGATAATAAATCTAATTATTACTTGAACGAGTTATTTGTGTAACTTATATGTTGATTGACGCCGAAAACTTTTGTAAGCATTGCAACATATATATTGTAAGCATTGCAACATATATATATATAGTTACTGACTTGAAAATTAGATCCGCTTGAAAATAGTTTATTGCTTTGATAGGCTGATTTTCTGGTTAACTGCTCACATCTCCTCCTACTGTATCTACCTAGAAATATGGCCTCCTTATCTTCCCGCTCATCGGATATGTCTCAGCGTAGCCAGATTTTGAATGTCGAGATTGATAATTTATCAAATCTTGAGTTGCTTTATGAATTGAAATCTGGCTTTCTTGTGACACCTAATGTTGATCATCTGATTAAGTTACAACATAATCGATTGTTATTTCAAGCCTATGAATCCGCAAACTATAGAGTCTGTGATAGTTCAGTGCTATTAAAGACAGCAGAATTTTTAGGGTATCCCTTAAAGGAAAAGATCGCTGGATCAGACTTCTTTTCACTGTTCTGTAAATTTCATCGCAATAATCATCAAGTAAAAATTTTCTTGCTCGGCGGTGTGGATGGCGCTGCTGAAACCGCTAGAGCAAACTTAAACCGAAGGCTCGATCGTGAACTTATTATTGATACTTACGAGCCGCCTTTCGGGTTTGAATACGATGAGGCAGAATGTGAATTGATTTTGGAGCGTATTCGTACCTCAGGGGCGACGGTTCTGGCAGTCGGAGTTGGCTGTCCGAAGCAAGAAATTTGGATTGCTAAATATCGATCCGCATTACCCTCGATTCAATTATTCATGGCGATCGGCGCAACGATTAATTTTGAGGCAGGTATGGTACGACGTGCTCCACAATGGATGCAAGATTTGAGCTGCGAGTGGCTATATCGTTTACTGTCAGAGCCGAGAAGACTATGGCGGCGCTATTTAATTGAAGATGTGATATTCTTCTGGCTGATTTCTAAACAGTTTCTTCGTCTTTACCAGTCTCCATTTAATTAACCTAGTTAACTGATAGTTAATATAATGAATTCCCCAAATCTACTCCCCTTAGTTTCTATTATTATTCCTGTCTTTAACGCTGAAAGATATGTTGCGAGAACTCTACAATCAGCGCTAGACCAAATCTATCCCAATGTAGAAATTATTATTGTGGATGATGGTTCGACGGATAATAGTATGGAAGTCTGCCGATCGTTTCATTCACCAAAAATTCGGATTATTCAACAAAAAAACACTGGTCTCCCAGGTGCTCGGAATACCGGGATTCGTCATGCATTAGGAGACTATGTTTCCTTTCTAGATAGTGATGATCTTTGGGAATCTACTAAATTAACCCGTCATATCAGTCATTTACAGGCTTCTCCGCAGGTTGGAATCAGTTTTAGTTACTCGGCATTCATTGATGAATCGGATACCCTACTTGGTCTCTACCAAAAGCCAAAACGTCTGACTAATATTACTCCTGACTATATTTTGTGTCGTAATCCAGTGGGGAATGGTTCCGCCGCAGTCATTCGTCGCGAGGTTCTAGAACATGTGAGACACTCTTCTGATCGTCAATTCAGTGATCCTAAAGAACAAACGTTTTTCGATGAGCAATTGCCCCAGGAAAATGCTGATGCTAGTGATGTCGAATTCTGGACCCGTGTTTCGATTCAAACTATTTGGAAAATCGAAGGGATTCCGGAGGTTTTAACCTACTATCGTCTAACCCGGACTGGATTATCAGCAAATGTTCTAAACCAAGTGGCGGCATTGCAGGGTGTACTCGATCGGACTCGTCGTTATGCCCCGGAAATCGTAGAGAGCTGTGAACGGACAGCTAGAGCCTATCATTTCCGCTATGCAGCGCGGCGTATGGTCACTCTACGTAATTCTGATAAAGCCGCTCAACTCATGGCGAACTCATTGCGATCGGATTGGAAAATCCTATTAGCTGAACCTCGACGGACTCTATTGACGCTTGCAGCAGTTTGTACAATTAAGATTTTGCCACGGCGGGCCTATGAAGTTGTAGAGCGATTCATTTTGACTAAATTGATGGCGTCCCGTCAGTCTCGCTTGGTTCTGACACAATCTGAACCTATGAAAACACCTTCGCCCACGACTCCGGTATAAGGAAAGAATTGGATTATGACTCCCTTTTTAAAAAATATGGGTTGGTTGGGTGCTGCTGAGTTTTTTAGTCGGATAATGCGGCTCGGAACGACGGTGGTAGTAGCGCGATCGCTTTCGACGCAAGAGTATGGTATGGCGGCGACTGTAATGGTATTATCCGCATTTATGATCTCCTTTTCAATGCGATCGGGCATTGGGAATAAATTGATCCAAGCGCCAACGTCTCGCCTGGATGAGTTTTGTCAAACGGCATACTCGATGGGATGGTTGAGTGCTTTTATTCTTGCGTTGACTCAAATTCTCCTCTCAATTCCCATTTCTCTTTTTTATCATAATCCCCAGATTATTGGCCTGAATGCGGTCATGTCCCTAAGTCTACTGTTTAATCCGCTCTACCATGTTCAGTGTGTGTTGATCTACCGCGAAAATGCTCTTCGTACTATCGCCCTCTGCAATCTGTTGGAGTCGTTTGTTTGTAATATCGCCACTATTATCTTGGCCCTTTTAGGCTGGGGAGCTTGGGCGTTGATTTTACCTTTAGTGTTGACCGTTCCGATTTGGTGCTGGGTGATGTGGTCTAATCAAGATTGGCGACCGAATTGGCGCTGGAGTTTCAGTGTTTGGCGAGAAATTTTTCCCTTTGCATTCAAACTTTTAGGGATTGATTTGCTTGCAAAATTACGGGACTATATTGATTATATTGCGATCGGAGTTGTACTGGGTCCAGAAGCATTAGGTCTCTATTACTTTGCATTTAATGCGGGGCTAGGGCTGAGTACAGGGATGATTCAGTCGGTTAGTGGTGCGCTTTATCCTCATCTCAGCACCTGTGGAAACGATCGCAATGATCTTATACAGCGCTATCTCAAGAGTTTGCAAGACATGGCTAAAACGATCGTTCCATTGATTTTGATTCAAAGTATTTTGGCACCTATTTATGTCCCGATAATTTTTGGTCCGAAATGGGTTGCAGCAATTCCCATGGTAGTTCTAATTTGTTTGTCAGCAGTGCCTCGCCCTTTTGCAAATGCGACATCATTCCTCTTGCAGTTGAGTCAGAATACTGCGATTGATTTGAAGTCGAATCTGATATTCACGGTGTTCTTTTCAGTTTCCGTGGTGATTGCAGTTCAATTTGGGATAGTGTCCGTCGCGATCGCAGTCTTTATGACTCATGCCTCAATGATTCCGGGATTTATTTGGTGGGTGCAGCAACGAGATTATCAGATTATTCGATCGGTGCAGGTACAGTCATGAATACTAGTATGAATATTTCTATGAATGTCAGTGTAATTATTCCAGCTTTTAATGTCGAAGCCTATTTGGCAGAGGCTCTAGACTCAGTTCTCGCTCAAACCTATCCAGCCTCAGAAATCATTATTGTAAATGATGGCTCGACAGATGGGACATTAGCGATCGCGAATGATTATGCAACTCGTTATCCAGTCATTCAAGTAATTTCTCAGCTTAATGCGGGTCTTTCGGCGACTCGAAATCGGGGACTTGAGGCCGCTACAGGCGAGATCGTTAATTTTCTAGATGCTGATGACTATTGGTATCCTGAAAATATTCAACAGCATATTCGAGCATTTTTAGCCTCTCCAACCTTGATGCTGAGCTTTGGGCGAGTTGAATTTGTGGATGAATCGCGCCATAGTCTCCATCAGTTCTCACGATCGAAACTTACTAAGCTTACTTTTAAAGATTTCTATCTTGAAAGTCCAGCGGTATCAGGTTCTAATCTCGTTATACGGCGATCGATTATTCAGCAATTAGGTGGATTTAACATCGACCTCACCTCTCTCGAAGACCGAGAATTTTGTTTACGTATTTTATCTCATGGAGGATATATTGAAGGAATAGATGTCGTCACTGTGCAGTATCGTATCCGGAACATGAGTCTTTCGAGTTCGTCTGAAAATCTAGAAAAAAACTGGATAAAAATGAATCACATTGTCCGTAGTTATTCACCCGAGATAACTCCGCCCCTTCAACGACTTTCCTATGCTTGTTTTCTAAGATACCTCGCTCGTCGTGGACTTCGGAGTCATGCAGAGCCTATGATTACCTTCAATTTGATTAAGAAAGCGATCGTCACAGAATGGACCTTACTGTTTTTGGAACCTCGCCGAACAATTGCAACGTTGATCCTTGCGTCTGCTAGAGTTTTACGACTTGCTTAATTAAATTCTCAATAGTTTAGGAACTTATATTCACCATGCCAGCAATCTCTGTTATTATCCCGGCTTATAATTGCACTCACACGATTCGAGAAACCTTGCAATCGGTCTTGCAGCAAACCTTCACGGATTTTGAAATTATCATTATCAATGATGGGTCAACGGATCACTTCACCACTGTGCTAGCTGAGTTTTTTGACCCGCGAATTAAGATTTTTCACTACGAAAATGGTGGATTGTCGATCGCCCGGAATCGAGGAATTGATCAAGCGACAGGAACGTACTTGATTTTCTTAGATGCCGATGATCTCTGGACTCCAGATAAACTTGAAAGTCATTTCAATCTTCTGGAAGCCCATTCAGAGGCTGGCGTGGCTTATAGCTGGATGTATTTCTTAGATGATGAAACGAAAGAATGTATTACTAATGTCCCAACTGTTCGTAATGGCCCTGTCTTTACGGATCTCTTGAAGGAAAATTTTATTGCCAACGGGTCAAATGCATTTATTCGACGATCGGCGATCGAGCAGGTTGGCTATTTCTATCAGGAGTTTGCGGGAGCCTCAGACTGGGATTATTGGCTACGACTGGCTCAGAACCATGAGTTCATTCTTTCACCCCAGCGGCAGGTCTTTTATCGGCAAGTCAAAAGTTCCATGTCTTCTAATGTTGAATACATGAAGACTTGTATGCTGACAGTTATTGATAAACATGTTCGAAGTCTAGACTCACATCAGAGATTAATTCGATCGAAAGCCCGGTCTGGTATCTATGTTTACTGTGCAAAACTTTCCTGTGAACGAATTCAAAAAGATTGTAAATACAGTGATTTCTTCGTGTATCTCTTTCAGGGATTTCAACATGATCCAAATATTGTTTTTAACTTCAAGATCTATTTGATGGTATGGCGATTTTTACTAGTTAAGTTAATGCCGAACTCAATTTATAAATATATTCGATTAAGATATCGAATAATAAAGAATCGTAGGGCTAATCAGAAGGTACTTATGCTCTCTGACATTTATTAACGTACTTTCGTTAGACTAAAGTGACTATTCTGAGAGATCTGTTATGAGATTCCTGCGCTTTGATGCTCGATCGTGGCTTCAGCCGATACTCTTATTAGGGCTTATAAATAGTGGGATTTGGATCATTACGATCGTGCTTATTCAAACTGCCCCGAAATCTTACACCACAGCCCTCAGCATAAATGTCCCCAGTTCAAATTCTAATACTTCCTTAAATTTATCAAATCTTGGTACAGCATCTGTTCAGCAAGCTTCTCCCTATGGAAATTCATTAGATCCCCGTGCCAGCTATAAAATGATTGCAGAAAGTGAATCGGTCATCACTCAAGCGGCTGAACTAATTAACGTCCCTGCTGAAGGATTTGGTAAGCCAAAGATTGCTCTGCCCACTGAAAGTACGATTATGAATATTGAACTCCAAGGTAAAACGCCTGAGGAAGTTGTTAATAAAATTAATGCTCTTTATCAAGCGATCGAAGTGCGCTTAACCCAACTTCGGGCTGAAGAGATTGACAAAAAAGAGAAGGCTTCTCAAGTTTCATTGGATCGATTGACAACCAAACTTAGACTGGCTGAGAATAATGTCAATCAATATCGTTTACGATCGGGGTTGAGTTCGGATGAACAGATTAAGGATTTAGCTCGAAATATTGAAGAATTACGGCGGATTAAAACTGAGCTAAGTGGGCAACTAAATAAAAGTACTGCTCGTCTTCAGGAGTTAAACCAAAATCTTGCGATTACTCCTGCTGAGGCTAGTGATTCATTCACCTTACAAAGTGATCCGCTATTTCAACAACATCTTAAAAACTATAGTGAAGTTGCGGCAAATGTCGTCTTACTAGAGTCTCTCTTAAAAGATGATAATCCTGAACTCAAACTCGAAAAGGAAAAGCGCGATCGCGTTCTCTCTGCGCTCAACGATCGGAGAAATAGCCTCGTTGGGAATTCCATGAAATCTGCCGAAGCCGATCGACGCGTCCTGGGAAGCACACCTAGTGGAGGATCGCGGGATACCCTATTTCGGGATCTGGTGACAACGCAGGTAGATCAAAAGGGAATACAAACTCAGGTCGCAACATTAGATCAACAAATGATCGGACTCGAAGATCGGCTACAGAAACTCGTGCAACGCCAATCATCACTAGATGTTCTCCGACGGGATGTGCAAATTTCAGAAGCTGTACTCACGTCAAAACTAACCCAGTTAGATGTGAATCGTGGCAATCTTTATGAGTCCTATCCCCTAATTCAAAAACTTGCAGAACCCGATCGTCCCAAAAAACAAAAATTTTCAAATACTGTTATTTTATTAGTAACTAGTACAATCTCATCGGTCTTGCTTTCATCAGGAATTCTAGTGTTTTATTACCGGAAATACCGTAAATCTCAACCTGTGACTCCCCATGAAGAACTCCTCCATCAAACCTAATAATTTTTCAGAACGAATGATTTGGTGGAGTTTTATTCTAATTTATCCAATTTATTTTAGTGGTATAACTTATCCGTTTCGAGTTTTGATGCCATGGGGTTTACTTATAATTTTTGGAATAGCAAAATGTATTATCAAATTTAACTGGAAATCACCTATAGCACTGAAGCTAACATCCTATCTAGAGAATCAATTTCCATCTAATCAGAGTTCTAAAGGAATTCCACTTTTAGTTTGGTTATGGCTGATTTGTATGATTTTCATGGGGGTTGTTAAATCCATTGGAATTATCGATTATGGTTATGACTTTAATGAGGTTATTCGATCGCTTTCGATATGGCTAGGGACTTGGGGATTGATTGGAGTGGCTCCATTGTTAGGCTATCTGTTGTCAGTTCGGGCAGAAATTCTATACCGAGGAGCTTGTGCAATCGCGTTACAGAGTCTTTTACTAACTCCATTATCCTATGCTGCATATATCCTAAAATTGCCTCAAGACCTTTATGTTTCATCACTGGAAAGAGTTTTTCAGAACGGGCCTATTTATCACGTCGTATCTTTATATGTTCTAGATGTTGATACGGGTGGTGTCCGATTGAGTTTGTTTACCCCTTGGGCACCAGCATTAGGGCTAATGGGTGGGCTATTCTTAGTATTGTCTATACAAGAAAAACAATTGGTTTGGCGTTGGGTGGGAATAATTGGATCAGTGACGATGATTATTACCTCAGTGTCTCGTGGAATGTTAGTTTCACTGCCGATGATTTTTCTGATTGTTTGGCTGCTCAAGAACGTGTCCTTTCTAAATCTGCAATTTTTAGCCGGAATACTATCTTTCCTGTTCGGGACAAGTTCATCATTTATATTCAGTCAAGCAGCGAGCCTATTGGGCGATCTCAAGTCAACCCGTGAAAGTTCTTCTAAGGTGCGAGATAAGCTAGGAGAATTGGCGTTAGAGGAGTGGACAGAGTCGCCGATTTGGGGGCATGGCAAGATGGTCAAAGGTCCGCCCTCGGTCAAGAAAATGCCTATTGGATCGCATCATACTTGGATTGGGTTGCTGTTTACTCAAGGATTCTTAGGTGTTTTAACCTTCTTAATTCCCAGTTTGATCACGATCGGCTGGCTAGTGCTAAGCCTTAAGCGTCCCGCAATTCAACTCTATGCAAAAGTGACACTAACGTTATTTTTAATCGTTTTGTCTGGGTCATTCGTCGATAATATTGAATCTATGGCTTATCTGTATTGGACAACGCTTATGATGATTGGAATTACGCTCAGAGTGGATGAAAATTGAATGAGTGGTTCTTACTATATTTCTCATGTGATCTCTGTCTATTGATGTTCGCTACTAATTAGGGTATTCTAAAATCTGCTGTGTACACATGAAAATCAATACTATTAATTAATTCCGGGTAAGTACTCTTGAGTCAGCCTTCAGCCTTTTGGAATCGGCGTAAAATCATCCAGGCTGGCATCGGCACGAGCTTAGGCCTGGTTGGTGGCGCAATAGCTTGGTCGCAACGACAGTCATTAACGATGTCTCAAGGAACTCTGCCTCAAGGATCTGTCAAAGTTCCGGCCATGGCACCGATGAATCACGGAGAGATGAGCCACGGCAATAGCATTAGCCCGATGGCCATGCTGCGAGACTTCGATCGGGGAACGGTCACCCAAGAAAACGGTCGTAGGGTCCGGGAATTTAAGCTCGTGGCCCAGTCTGGAGAATTACAACTCGACAAAGCAAATAAATTCATTACCTGGAATCTCAATGGTCGGGTTCCGGCTCCAACGCTACGGGCGAATGAAGGCGATCGGATCCGAGTCGTGTTTCAAAACAAAGCTGGCCACGCGCATTCACTTCATTTTCACGGCGATCATCCAGCCAACATGGACGGCATTAAACCCGTGCGCAATGGTCAAGTGTTCATCTATGAGTTTGATGCAAAACCCTTTGGCGTACATCTTTATCATTGCCATGTTGAACCCGTAACGCGGCACATCGGTAAGGGCTTGTACGGCATGTTTATTGTCGATCCGCCCACGCCGCGCCCGCCTGCGGATGAACTAGTGCTAATTATGGCGGGATATGATGTGAACGCCGATCGTAAAAATGAGCTGTATGCGTTCAATGGAATTCCTCATTACTACATGCACAATCCGATCGCAATCCAACAAGATCAACTGATTCGGCTCTACATTCTCAATATGATCGAGTTCGACATTGCCGCAACCTTCCATCTCCACGCGAATCTATTCACGGTCAACCAAACGGGCCGATCGATCGCAGGGGGCAGCTACGAAACTGACGTGATTACTATGGGCACGGCTGAGCGTCATATTTTGGAATTCAAGTATCACGAAACTGGGAAATTTATGTTCCACCCCCACCAAGATTTTATGGCAGAAGCAGGCTGTATGGGCTACTTTGACGTGATTGCCAATGCTTAAAAATAAGTGATAAGCGCCTTAGCTTTGGTAGAGTTCAAGGGAATCTCTCCCACACTACTGACTTTCGATCGCAAAGTTATGCTACTTTGATAGAGTGTCATTGATAATCTCTCGCATCTATGGCTGCCCATTATTTTTATAAATCTGGTTTCCATCTCATGAAAGTTTTAACGTTTACAGGACTGTGTTTGGCTGGAGTAAGTCTTTCCCTATTGGCTGCTTGCAGTAACTCCACGCCCACTACGCAAGCCCCCAGTACTTCAACGACCTCGGTCGATCATGCTGGAATGAGTCATGGGAAAAAAATTAATATCAATAATGCGCTGCTTTCAGAACTCGACAAACTCGAAGCCAAGCTCGGTATTCCTGCACTCTCGAACAAGATTCAATCTAGTCGTCCCTATGGGAAATCTGAAGAACTAGTTTCCAAGAATGTTATTAATCAGGCACAATTTGATCAAGTCAAAGAGATGGTGACGATCGAGGAAGTTGTGCTGACAGGTGAAGCAAAAGATCTCGACTATATGGTAAAACTCGGCTTAATGAAAGGTCACATGTATGTTGCGAAAGAGCTTCTGGTCCTCGGCAAGCCGGATCAGGCAGAGCCTCACATTGGACATCCGGTTGAAGAAATTTATGCTGATGTTGAAGCGCAACTGAATGAACGTGGTGTCAAAGAATTTAAAAAATCATTGATGGCATTGCAAGAACTGGTCAAGGCGGGCGCAAAGGACAAAGCAAAGGTGGAGGCTCAATTTAATACTTCGATGAAGGCGATTGATGGCGCGATCGCAATGTTGCCTGAAACTCAAAGAAAGTCGCCGAAGTTTGTAATTCAAGTGATCAATGGATTACTAGATACGGCCAACAGTGAATATGGGGCGGCGGTGGCAGATGGCAAAATTAAAGAAGCCATTGAATATCAAGACTCTCGTGGTTTCGTTCAATACTCTAGTGAACTGTTTAAGTCTATTTCTAACCAAGTGACGACCCAATCGCCGGAAACTGAGAAAAAAATGTCAGTCGCATTGAAAGACTTGGCTCTCAATTGGCCGACTGCCGTTGCACCTGCTGCACCTGTGAAGACAACCCAACAAGTGACAAAGCTTGTCAAAGAAATTGAAACGTCTGGGCAAACTATTAACTAGGGCCAAATTAACTAAGGCCAAATTTGACCGATGGATAGGATACTCGTTCTCAACTCACCTCTCACCATTGAAATAAACCCATGGATTTCAGCGCTGCCATTCCCACATTTGTAATTACATTACGCGAAGGCGTAGAGGCTGCTCTAGTCGTCGGTATTGTCCTTGCTTATCTGAAAAAATCAAGTCAATCTCACCTTAAAAACTGGGTTTATTCGGGCATTGGTTTCGGTCTTGCTTTGAGTGCCATTACTGGGGTGATGCTGGGCTGGTTTCTTCAGAACATTGGCCAATCTAATGAAAAATATGGTCCGGTTTTTGAACCTGCATTGGAAGGGATCTTCAGTGCGATCGCCATTGCATTCTTGAGTTGGATGTTGATTTGGATGACACAGAATGCGAGGGGAATGAAGGGGACCGTTGAAGGTGCTATTGGCGCGGCACTATCTCAAACTCAAGCAGGATGGGGAATTTTCAGTCTTGTTTTCTTTGCGATTTTGCGTGAAGGGTTTGAGACTGTTCTATTTATTGCAGCCAAATTTCAACAGGGGATTGCACCTGCGATCGGTGCAGCTTTGGGCATTGTCAGTGCGGCGGCGATCGGTGCGGCCATCTTTAAATTTGGCGTGCGGTTGAATATTCGTAAGTTCTTTTTGTATATGGGCGTATTTTTGCTGTTGATTGTGTCGGGCTTAGTAGTGACGGCCTTGGGGCATTTTGATACGGCGATTAATACTTTCGCTGGACTCGATCGTAAATCGGCTAATGTTTGCATTTTCTACGAACATTTTTCTTCACCCATGAACCGATCGTGCATTCTCGGGCCAACGGTTTGGAACTTGAGTAAAATTCTTCCAGACGATCGATTCCCCGGATTGATATTCAGCACATTGCTCGGTTACACTCAAAAATTATTTGTGGTACAGGCTATTGCTTATGTGGCATTTTTAGGGACGATCGGAACGCTTTATTTCAAGAGTCTAAATCAGCCTGTAATCAAGGCTCAATTGCAGCCTAAGGTTATATCAGAATCCTAAAGCTCGATCCCCCTAAATTCCCCTTTTTCAAGGGAACTATGAATTGAATTCCGGTTCCCTCTTTTCAAGGGGGTTAGGGAGGATCCTCATTTGCTTTTGGATGAAAATACTCGTGAATTTGTTCAGCCATTTTAGGCCCAATTCCCGGAACTTTAGCAATTGAATCGACAGTCGCTTCCCGAATGTAATCAATAGATCTAAATGTCGCTAGTAATTGTTTCTGACGATAATGTCCTAATCCTGGAATCTCATCAAGACGCGATCGTTGCATTCGTTTCGATCGTTGTTGACGATGAAAACTCACAGCAAATCGGTGAGCCTCATCGCGCAATCGTCGTAAAAGCTGGACTCCGGGCTGCTCCGACTCTGTGGATAATGGGTCAGATTCACCCGGCAAAAAGATTTCTTCTCGCTGCTTGGCCAAACTCACTACTCGCAGTTCTTCCAGCAAATTCATATCTCGTAGCGCATTGATCACCGCCGAAAGTTGCCCCTTTCCGCCATCAATCATAATTAAATCTGGGAAATCAGAGAATGCCGTTGATTGCCGGGTGAGAATTGACGACTCATTCCACTTCCGAATATGTTCTCCCCGCGCCTTTGCATTGGCATACTTGCGGAACCGTCGAGTAATGATTTCCGCCATACTCGCAAAGTCATCTGAATGACCCGGACGCACATCGGGATTCTGAATCTTATAGTGACGGTAATGTTGTTTCGCGGGCAATCCATCGACAAATACCACTTGAGACGCAACGGCATCCGATCCTTGAATGTGCGAAATGTCGTAACCCTCAATGCGCTTCGGCAATTCTGGCATATCTAAAATTTCCGCCAAATCTTGCATAGCGCGATTATTCCGATCGGCCACCCGCTGGGTTCGAGCCAATTCATACCCTGCATTTCGCTCCACCATTTCAATTAGTTCTGCTTTGCTCTGACGTTGGGGATTATCAATGGTAACTTTGCGCCCTTTTGCCTCCGTTAAATAGGCCGCTAATAATTCTGTTTCTGGCAACTCATACTGCACCAAAATTTCAGATGGAATCTCCACTGGATCAACTGATTGATAATGTTCTTCCAATACCCGTTGCAAAATCGCCCCCGGATCGCCTGACTCCGCATCCGCCACAAACCCCAAACGCCCAACCAATCGTCCTGCTCGAATTTGAAACAATTGAATACAAGCATGATGATCATCACTCATCAAGGCGATCGCATCTCGCGAAATAGTGTCATCTGTCAGCGTAACTTTTTGGCCCGCATTTAAACTCGTCAAGCCCGCAATTTGATCTCGTAATCGCGCCGCATGTTCAAAGTTCAATAATTCCGCCGCTTGCTCCATTTGTTCATTCAATGTTTCGACTAATTCACTAGTGCGACCTTGAAAGATCATTGCAACCTTTGTCAAAGTTTTACGATACTCTTCAGGTTCAATCAATCCCTGACAAATTCCCGGACAGCGACCCATATCATAATTCAAACAGGTTCGATCTTTATACATTGCCTGTAATCGTTGACGCATGGGAAAAATGCGTTTCATCAAATTCATCGTGGCCCGCAATTGCTGACTATCGACATAGGGACCATAGTACCGATCGTTCTTATTACCCATGATCCGACGACGGGTCGTGAAAATGCGCGGGTAATTCTCGGACCAAGTAATACAAACGTAGGGATATTGCTTATCGTCTTTGAGCAATACATTGTATTCAGGTTTATATTGCCGAATTAGATTGGCTTCTAGGGTGAGAGATTCCGCTTCTGTATCCGTGACAATGAATTCAATTTCCGTCACCCTTCGCATCATCTGATGAATGCGGGGACGACTGTCACTGCCATTAAAATATTGACGTACCCGCGATCGGAGTTTTTTCGATTTACCAATGTAGAGAATTTGGTCACTCGCATCCCGCATGTAATATACGCCGGGTTCCGCTGGAACTTCCTTCAGGCGCAATTCCAATTGATCTAGATCCTCCATCAACGGCAAAACTTTTAGGGAAAGTGCTTTTTCTGCTTCCTTCGCCGTCTCTGTCGCAACCATGATGTTCTCCCGCACTAGTCCTTATTATAGTTTAGCGTTATGCGGCCAGACCGGGGAGGTGGCCTAGCCGCAGCTATGGATCTACTTCTTACAACTACAAGTTTTGCAAGTGCAATCTGCTCCACATTGGCAGTTGTCGCCGCAACTACAAGTCGTCGTCGTTCCAGTGGTAACAATGCATCCGCAACGAGTAGTATTTGCAGCGATCGTTTCTTGAAGGGTCGGTTGAGTGGTCATAATCGCGTCCTGATTAACGGTATGGGTTCATCCTAAACCCTGTAGTCAGCTAGAGAGTCAAGGGCAATTCAAAACTAGTTTTGCGACAGAGTTCCAAAGAGTTCCAATGTTGATCTGGGTTCTGTAGGAGACTTGATACTTATCCGGTGATCTGTTATCTATAATTATCTTTTTTAAAACGTTAGCCTCATGGATTGGATGGGTAAACTATGGCTGCTGTAGAATTACGCTATTACAGATCGAATCCCCACTCTCACATCCCTACGTCCTTATGCTAGACCAGTACCAAATGACGCGCCAAGAAGCTCTCGATCTCCTACGAGACTACGGTATCCAGGGTGAAGATGTCTACTTGATTGACCTTATTCCCCTGGTGGAAATGATTTGGTCGGATGGTCAAGCGCAAGCTAGCGAAATCGGCATTTTCAAAGACTATCTCATTAAACACGTGAATAATGTCAACACGATCGCAGGCTACAAAATGCTGACGATCGAAAAAGCTGAACGATTTCTACAGCGATTCCTTGCGAGTCGTCCGTCTGAAAAACTTCTGCACACCTTACGATCGCTCATTCCGCCCTTGCGATTGTCCAGCTCTGACGACGATGCAAATCAAGCGTTGCGGGAATCTGTTTTACAAGGTTGCTTAGACATCGCGGCAAGTTCAGTGACGGAATATCCATATCAGTCGGTGGAACGGTTCTGTTCCGATGAGAAAAAGTGCTGGTTTGAAATCTTTGATACGCTGAACGATTCCAAGAAGCCTGCTCCATCCAATGCGCCCTCCTTCTAATAATTTCCATAACAATCACCAATGACTAAGCGATCGGTTGACTATGCCGATCGCTTTTATTTTTAATATTTTATTTTTAATATCTATCCCGATCGTGCCCTATGTTAAGACTCACCCGAAAGGCCAGTAATCCCCCTAACAAATCTCAGGTTAGCGAGTAGAATCGAGTTAAATTAATTTAAACTCCAGTCCGATCGTTGTGCGAAAGCTCCTATCTTGGTTTTATCACCATCCTGAATCAGCCCTCAATGTCCATTGGCAACTAACGCAATTAAGCTTAGTGCTGTTGCCCTTCAATACGTTGTTGGGCGCGGTTTTGATGTTCTTAAACTCCTGTTCACTCTGGGCGAAATATGCCAACCAGTTTGTTCAAAGTCTACTTCATCAGCTTCTTTTGATCTTGGGCGTTTGGATGGTAATTATTGCTCTCTTTGCCGATCGAAAAGATTTCTCGCTTTTGGGTCTATTTAATTTCCTGCCATTTTTTATAGCATTCATTGCTCAGAGCCGCTTGTTTCGATCGATGCAGCAGCTTAGACAATTAGCCTGGATTTTGGTGGTACCGTCCGTGCCGATTTCGGTGTTGGCGATCGGACAAATGTTCTCTGGCTGGAGCTTTCACTTTAAATTACTCTCGTTTGGTGGCGACGGTATTTTATTAGATCTGTTTTTGAAATCGGGCGGGATGCCTGCTGGACGAGCCTCGTCGCTGTTCTACTATGCAACCATCTTAGCGAGCTATTTAGTGATTACCTCTACTATTAGCGTTGGTTTGTGGGCTGATGCGATCGTCACTCGAAAAACCGCTCGACAAGAAGCCCCGTTTCCTCTGTTCCTGAAGCTGCCGACGATAGTTCAAACAACTCTTCGCCATCCCTTAACGCAATGCAGCTTCTTAGGGTTGTCCGTGGGACTCAATTTTACGGCCCTCTTTTTGACCCAATCGCGCAATGCTTGGGGGATTGCTTTGACGGTTATCTTTATTTTTTCCATTGTAATGGGATGGCGTAAATTGTCGGGATTGCTATTCTCGTCGTTAGGAATTGTCACGGCTGCCGCCTATGGAACACCTCCCTTAAGTGACTGGGCCAGAACTGTTGTGCCTGCCATAATTTGGGCTAGGGTGAATGACGATCTGTTTCTCGATCGCCCGATCGCCTCTCTTCGATTAACCCAGTGGAAATTTGCAATTTCGTTAATTGAGAAACGCCCTTGGACCGGATGGGGATTGCGAAATTTCAGTGCGCTCTACGAAACGTCCACCGGATATTTTATCGGACATCCTCATAATTTGCCCCTAATGTTGAGTTGCGAAATGGGCATTCCAGCGACATTATTGTTCTATGGTCTGGTGGGCACGGTGGTTGGGAGCAGTGTTATTCATGGGTATCAATCTAAACTTTCAAGCCACGATCGGACCATTCACTTGACACTCTTGTTAGCGTTTCTTTGCTGTACGATCTTTAGTCTATTTGATATTCCAATTTTTGATGCTCGAATTAATTTATTTGGTTGGATACTTTTGGCGGCGCTTTGGGGATTTGCTAGTGCGCCACTTAATTATCAAACTCAAGATTATCAAACTCAAAATTATCAAACTCAAGCATCAGACTCAAATAAGGTGAAAGATAATTACTAACTTCTTGGCTAGTAGCTTGATTTAAGGCTTTTTTGATAGGCCAAATGGACCTCTTGAACACTATATCGATTGAGAAAAATTCGGGCAAATTGTTCGGCAAGTTGTGGCTTTTTACGATCGATCAACCACTGTAACCATGGTTTCATGGAATGTTCATTGAGCGCACCACCCACAGATAAAATATTCCACAAAATTCGGTGGAATACTGTCATTTGAATCATAATTTTCACATCTAGAGTTGGATGCTTCTTATAGAATACAACGCCCATTTGCCCACGTTCGAGTTCTTGTTCAATCAGACGTGGAAGCCGATCGAGTGAAAAGGCTGGATGCCAGTGATAGCCCATTGCTTCAGGGCATTTCACCATTTTGATGCCACAATTTTTCAGCCGTACCCCTAGTTCTAAATCTTCCCACCCGTAGAGGTCAAATCCTAAATCAAATAACCCAACATCGAGTAGCCAATGTTTAGCGATCGCTACATTCGTTGTAGCAAAATAAGCATTTGAAAAATCAATAATCTTATAAGGCTCGCTAGTTGGCTCCTCAAAGTTGGCCGTATTAATCACCGCGCCATAGGTGAAAATTTTGTCATTCCCTAATCCTTGTTGTTCTCGCATCAAGGCTGTTGCATGACATTGTAGAAAGGTGGGTGTAACTACAATATCGCTATCGATAAAAATAATTGTGTCACCGATCGCCTGTTCTACCCCCAAATTACGCGCCGCAGATGCACCTTTGTGGGCTTGTTCATAGATTTTTAAATGCGGCAATTCTGTCATGTTGCTGTTCAACCATTCGATCGTGCCATCCGTCGAACCATCATCCACGACAATGATTTCGTAATTCGTGACGAGTTTCGCATCGAAGGTTTGAATCTCCAATGCTCGCAGTGCTTTTTGTAGAATGGGCAGTCGGTTATAGGTTGGAATGACAATGCTAAAAAACATTTACTTTGCTCTCAAGAGTCGCGATTGCTTAAACGGATTTTACGATAGATTTGTTTGACAACTAGGTATGGTGCTTTACGGCTGAATTGAAACCTTGACTTGAAGATTCGTTAACCGTTGAACGGGTTTACTATCATCCAGCCGAATTTTCACTTCCACAACCCGCACATCTTGTTTGTCCGATGGGTCAGAACTAGTGACGGCGTTTTTGCGAACCTGTGCCCCAATCCGCTCGACTTTTCCAGAAAGTTCACCTTGGAATGCATCACTTCTCACGATCGCTCGATTGCCCACCTTAATCTTAGAAATCGAATTCTCATCCACTTCAGCCATAACATACATTTGGTCGGTTAATCCCAGATCCATGATGCCTGTTGTGCCGACGGACTCATTATCTTTGGCATAAATTTTCAACACCGTCGCTGGAATGGGAGATTTTACAATTGCCTTTTCCAATTCGATTTTGGCCTTATCAAAATTTGCTTGAGCAACCATTAATAAGGCTTCAGACCGTTTAATATCTGCAGGCCGCACCTCCGACACGCTGCCAAGGAGTTGATTTTGTCCGGCCACTCGAGTAATCGCTTTCTGGACTCCGGCTTGAGCTTGGGCGACTCCATCACCGCGTTGTTGTTGCAGTTTTTCGGCTTGGGCGATTACCTTTAGACCTTGGGAAGCTTCTTGTTTTTTTGAGGTAAAGGCGAGTTCGCGCTTGCGCCATTCAGATTCAGAAACCGCACCTTTGGTATAGAGTTCGCTGTATTTCGTGAAATCCCATTCCGCATTTCTCATCTCAGCCTCTAGCTTAATCTGCGCCGCTTTCACCTTTTCCAGTTCTAGTCCCGCTGATTGATAGTCTGCCTGCGCCCGCCTGACTTCCGCTTCCGCCTGTACTCCCTGGGCTTGTTCTGTCCCGATCGCTGCCCGCTGTGCCCCAATATCGCCAGACTTTGCTCCGGCGCGAACATTCTCTAAATTACTTTGTGCCTCGAACATAGAGGCTTCGGCCTGTTTAGCTGAAGCCAAAAGGGATTGATAACTATCCATTACCGCGATCGGTTGTCCCGGTTTGATCTTATCGCCTTCTTTGACCAGCAGCTTTTCAATCCGCGAACTAAACCCGACGGCAGGTGGTGCAATTTTAAAAATTTCGCCAGCAGGCTCAATACGACCCAAGGCTCCGATCGAACCGACCTCTTCTTTTTTTGATTCTTGGGCGGCTATTTCCGCTTCTTTTGATTTCGCATTAGAACTCATGGTTGTGGCGATGTAGGTGCCGCCTCCGGCCAACGCCAACGCCAATGCAGAGACGATCGCCACCAATTTGGTTCCAGAAGAAGTGAGTAAAGGTTTTGAAGTCACGCGACAGAAGCTCCCGGCATAAGATGCGTCGAAAAGGTCAAGGCAGCTATCAGGGCAAAATGATCACTCTGTTGCCACTGATTAAGCATTATGAATAATAACAACAAAGGCTGCGTCTCCGCCCAAATCCACTGTGGTAAAGTTACTGACTCTGTAAAATCCGATCTTCATCGCCTTCATTCAGGTGTTGTGAGACTGGTGTTGTGAAAAATCAACCGAAACTATTTAATTCTCTTTCTGAGAGGTTGGGATAGTATGTATGAAAAGTTGAACTAAAAATTGCATTACCCCTTAATGCAGCCTTAATCTACATCTGCTTAGCTAATTCCGATCGAGTATAATCTTTGGTTTCTCACACCGCATGGATAGTCATCAACTTGCTCGCTACATAGAGGAAACCGATAGCATCAGTAAGCCTTGGCTCCTCGTTCAGCTCCGTCTTGCCAAACTGAATGAACAAAAAAATAGCATGACTTCTGTAGACTATGCCCATGATCTCGCTGACATTCATCAAGATCTAATGAACCTTGGACAATGGTGGAAAGGTCAAGAAGGTGAGGTATTTAAGCTATGAGACGTACCTCTAAAACAGCCCCGATCGCGGTCAACCTTTTCGACCCGCAGTACTATATCAATCGCGAATCAAGCTGGCTAGAATTTAATAGTCGAGTTCTGCATGAAGCTATGGACGATCGGACTCCGCTATTAGAACGGTTGAAATTTCTGGCTATTTTCAGTTCCAATCTCGATGAATTTTTCATGGTGCGTGTCGCCATCCTCAAGGAAAAATTGGAAGCCGATGTCAAAAAACTTAGCCCCGATGGTAAGACGATTCAAGAACAGGTCGCGATTGTTCAAGACGGTGTGCGGCCTCTAATGGCCCGTCAGCATCAATACTTTGAGCAAGTTTTAAGAATCCATCTCGCGGCAAAGGGCATTCACCTACTGGATTATTTAGACCTTAGTCAAGAACAACGCACCTACCTTCATAACTACTTTAAAGAGCAAGTCTTCCCGGTTCTCACGCCCTTGGCCGTTGATCCGAGCCATCCGTTTCCCTATATTTCCAATCTTAGCGTGAGTCTACTGATCGTCGTCCGAGATCCAATTACCAAAGAAGAAAACTTCGCCCGAGTCAAAGTTCCCAAGGTTTTACCACGCTTTATTCCCCTGCCGATCGAAACCCACGTCACGACCACCACAACCGACGAACGATCTATTCCCACCGTTTGGGCTGGCATAACCTTAGAGCAAGTGATTGCCCACAATCTTGAAGGACTATTTCCTGGGATGGAAATTCAGGAGTATCATCCCTTCCGAGTCACCCGTAATTCTGATTTAGATTTGGAAGAAGACGAGGCCGACGACTTGATGGAGGCTATTGAGCAAGAATTACGGAAGCGGCGAATTGGGGGATCCGTTGTCCGAATGGAAACTAATCCCAACCTACCCGCCCCTATCCGATCGCTTCTGATGGAGGAAATGGATATTCGTGACGAGGACGTTTATGAAGTCGAAGGATTACTTTGTCTGCGAGACTTGATGTACTTTCTAGAACTTCCTTTACCACAGCTCAAAGACACGCCTTGGAAAGGTGCTACTCATCCTCGCCTGCGTAAAGTCTTAGAAAACGAAGTCGAAGACCTGCCCGAAGATAAAGAAGAAGATTTTTTTAGTGTTCTGCAAAAACAAGACATTCTCGTCCATCACCCCTACCAATCCTTCACGATCAGCGTCCAGCGTTTTATAGAAGAAGCGGCTCACGATCCGGATGTATTAGCCATAAAAATGACGCTGTATCGGACTTCCGGCGACTCTCCTATTGTCAAGGCGTTAATCAATGCTGCCGAAAATGGCAAACAAGTCGTGACTCTGGTGGAACTGAAGGCGCGGTTTGATGAGGAAAATAATATTCTCTGGGCCAAGCGACTCGAAAGCTCTGGGGTTCATGTGATTTATGGCCTTGCCGGACTCAAAACTCACACCAAAATTGTCTTAGTCGTCCGCCGTGAAGGTGACAAAATAAAACGCTATGTCCATATCGGCACTGGAAACTACAACCCCAAAACCGCCCGTCTTTATACTGATTTTGGTCTTTTCAGTGCCCGTGAAGACCTGGGAGCTGATGTGACGGAGCTGTTTAACTATCTCACCGGATATTCTCGTCAGAAAGACTACCGACAGCTCTTGGTGGCTCCGGTGAACTTGCGTGATCGGATGATTTCGCTGATCGATCGTGAAACTCAGCATCAACGATCGGGTGGTCAAGGTCGTATTGTGGCCAAAATGAATGCCTTAGTTGACCCTGTGATTATCCGCAAGCTCTACGAAGCATCAATGGCAGGTGTCAAGATTGACCTGATTATTCGTGGGGTGTGTTGTCTGCGTCCTGGTGTTCCCGGTGTTAGCGATACGATTCGCGTTATCAGCGTTATTGGCCGACTCCTAGAACATTCCCGTGTCTTTTATTTTTATAATAATGGCGACGAAGAAATTTTTATTGGCAGCGCAGACTGGATGACCCGCAATCTTGATCGTCGGGTTGAAGCAGTTACGCCTGTACGCGATCCTGAATTACTTGCTGATCTCCAAGAAATTCTTGGCGTTCTGATGGCGGACAATCGGCAAGCTTGGGATCTTCAGACCACGGGTGACTATATCCAGCGCGTTCCAACGGATGTGGCGCAATCCTCCCAAATCCACTTCATGGAACAAGCGCGAAATTCTAATTAAATTCCTTCAAAATTCTCTTACGCGATTCTACAGAAATTGAAAATAAATCCACATCTAGTGTTGACAAAAACTGAAAACCGCTATATTTAGTGTGTATGGGTTCTATGTTTTTGTGTTGCAAATCTTTTTGAATGTGCTAGCGATCGGCTTGTAGCTTGCAGTCCGGGCATGGCTAGTTGATGGAGGCTATTTCAGCTCTGTCCAAATGTCCAAAGGAAACAACAACTTCTTTAAAAAACAACCGTATAGGATTAAAAAATTTCATGTTCAGCGCAGTTCTAACCACTCTGATTTGGATTTGAATTTCTTCGGTAAATCTCTGAAATTATCTGGTGTGATATCTGATGGCAACTAAATCTTCTAAGAAGAAAACTAAAACTGACACAGATGCTCCGATCGAGGAGTTAGTCCTAGGCACAGATGTGGAAGTCTTGAGCGATGATGAATTAACTCCAGAAGCTTTAGCACGATCGGTGCCCAAAAGTAATAGCGATTATTTGGGCTTGTCTGATGATTCAGTTGGAATTTTTCTCCGAGAAATGGCGAGATATCCGCTGCTGAACCAGACTGAAGAAATTGAACTGGCCCGTGAAATTGCTAAAGGCGGACCTGTTGGAGAGCGGGCTAAGCGAAAACTGGTGCGAGCTAATCTTCGATTAGTTGTTTCTATTGCTAAAAAATATCTTAATCGTGGTGTTCCATTCTTAGATTTGATTCAAGAAGGATCCATGGGCTTGATGCGGGCAGCGGAAAAATTTGACTATGAGCGGGGTTATAAATTCTCGACCTATGCCTACTGGTGGATTCGTCAGGGAATTACGAGAGCGATCGCATCTCAGAGTCGCACTGTGCGTCTTCCGGTTCACATGGTTGAAAAATTAAACCAAGTCCGTAAGGTTCGTCAAACACTATCTCAGGAATTCGGTCGTCGGCCTACGAAGCAAGAGCTAGCGGCGGCGCTTGATATGGACGAGGATAAGCTGGACCAGGTTTTGGATGTGAGCCAACGGACTTTGTCGCTCCATGCATGGGTCGGTAAGGACGAAGACACGGAGCTAATGCAGCTTATTGAAGACTCGGACAATATTCCCCCAAACGAAAATCTTGATCGTAAATTATTGAGCGATCGGTTGAATTCGGTGTTGGATCACTTAAGCGATCGGGAGCGGGAAATCATCCGTCTACGCTATGGTCTTGAAGATGGTCAGCATTATACGTTGACCGAAATTGGTAAAATCTATGACTTGTCCCGTGAACGGGTTCGTCAAATCCAAGCGAAAGCTATGCGGAAACTGCGCCATCCCCGTCGCCAAGCATTGCTCAAGGATTGGGTTTAAGTCTCTCTCAACTACCGTTTAAGTAAGTGACGATCGTTACGTGATATTTAAGACATCAAATTCCACTACTTGAAGCTCTATCTTGTTGCCTAGTCCTTCAGATAGAAGACCAATTTGGATGTCCGCACTACTATAGAAATGTCGATTGGGTCTACATAGTGTGTTAACGGTTTCTTGTGAGCGTCCTTTGCTTCGTGTTTTAGTGGCTGATGATCATGAATTGACCCGATTTTCTCTTAAGCTTGCGCTCAAGAACCATTTGGGTGTTGAACTAGTTGGCATTGCCACCAACGGCTTGGAAGCCATTAATTGTGTCAGAGAATGTATGCCCGACGTGGTTATCTTGGATCTTCAAATGCCTGTTGTAGATGGATTGACGGCAGCCAGAGAAATTAAAAAGCTGTGTCCTGGAATTCAGATTCTAGCCTATTCTTCTTTAGAGGATAATCGGGTCGAGCAGTTATTACAAGATTCTGTGATTGACGGAATTTGTCGTAAGGATACCTCCACTTCCGAAATTATTGCTCGCGTGAAAGTCCTAGGGCAACCGTTTCTGGTTGAATATCCTGTGTTTTAATTTATAAGTTTCTAACACGCAAATCTGCATCCAACTGTAATCAAAAATCAAAATAGTACTTCAGCCTTTTATTTTATTTTTTGGCTGAATCGATACTCGTTTTTTATGGCGATCGAAAAGTCCGATCGGAAAACTTACTCACTGACTACTAATTCAAGGGTGATACTAATAAGGTGTAGCTGGGTTTGGCCGCACTGCGACTGCCCACAAAGACTTTGTATGTTCCGCGTGTCCAGCGCCCAGTCAGTTCAGCTTCGCCATTAGAGAAGTTGTCGGTTTGGATGCAGAAGCGTTTGCCTTGGCTGTTGATCAGTAAGAGAGTTGTTTCGCTGTCACCTTTGACCCGGAAACGTCGATCGCTGTCTTCGGTGATTTCCACAGTATATTGTGGTTTGTCGATCGTGGTGGTTGCACAGGTAGCTGAATTAGCCATACCCTGTAGCGTTGCCGCTTGACTTGCGTTATTGATTGAGAGAGTGTTAGAGGCTTGTGCATGTGCGCTGGAGAAGACCAAGGGAACAGCGGCACAAGCAGTAATAAATGCAGAGACTAATTGGCGTGTCATGGTAGGTACCCCATCGGGGAAAATCTTGGCTTCACCCTTTCAGTATGGAAGTAATGTTCATTACTCCTTGAGTGATTTAGACCTGTTTCCGAAGTGTCACTGTTGACAGGAATAGTCGTATTTTTACTTTAAAAACTTTTACAAAAAAAGGAACCGATCGGATGTGCGATCAATTCCCATTAATTCCAAATTATCCAATCGTTAGAAGTACTTCTTCAACAACAAATTAAGATTTTTCTTTGTGGTTTCTGAAACCTTGTCCATTGGGGTCAAGACTGCGTATTTGAGTGCTGAGTGTGCGTCTGATTCAAACGGATCTGCACTCAGACGACGTACTGCTTCCTTAATGACTTCCTGGGCATTTTTTGCATTTTTATGCAGATTTGCTATCACCATTTCTACCGTCACACTCTCGTGATCGGTATGCCAACAATCGTAATCCGTTACCAGCGCCAAGGTCGCGTAGGCAATTTCGGCTTCACGAGCTAGCTTGGCCTCTTGCAGATTGGTCATCCCAATGATGGTGGCCCCCCAACTGCGATAAAGGTTTGACTCTGCTTTAGTTGAGAATGCCGGACCTTCCATGCAAACGTAAGTTCCGCCGCTATGAATATCAATGCTATCCAGATTGCAGCTTTTTGCTGATTCTAGGAGCAAATTGGCTAGCTTTGGACAAACTGGATCGCCGAAGGTAATGTGGGCGACGATGCCATTGCCAAAAAAGGTTGAAATCCGATCGCGGGTCCGATCGATAAACTGGTCTGGAATTACCATATCTAATGGCTTGGCTTCAGCTTTTAATGAACCCACTGCCGAGGCTGAAATAATGTATTCCACGCCCAAACTTTTCATAGCGTAGATATTGGCCCGAAAGTTAAGCTCTGTAGGCAAAATAGTGTGGTTACGGTTGTGGCGAGCCAAAAAAGCCACCCGTGTCCCATACAAGAGGCCTGTGATGATTGCATCCGATGGGGCACCGAAGGGCGTGTCTACAGTGATTTCTTCAATATCCTTCAGCGCCTCCATTTTATAAAGACCACTTCCGCCAATAATTCCAATTTTAATGTCCTGCGCCATGACTACTCATAAAAATAAAAGAACCTAAAGCAGCGTACCATTCCGCAATAGCCACAGCCCACTCTGAGTCATGCCAGAATCATCGGGTTGAATCATCAAAAAATGTAATCCCTTGGCGGCAATTTTCCGGCTTGTAAAGAGTTCGCCCGCCTGACGCATTTCTGAATCTTCAAAGGTTGCGAGGATATGCCGATCGACCTCCCCCGAGTGCAAAATAATCCCATCCGGCGCACCTTGACTATAAATTACTTCATGGGGCACCGATGCATCAATCCACCGCGCGATCGTCATGGATTTACGGCCTCCGGTGATGGCGATTCCGGGTAAAAATTGGTCTGATGCCAAGCCTAAATTTAGCGGCTGCCATTCACTGGGTAAGGACTGTACGGGAATCATGCGGCCTGAGAAATAGTCCCAAAAATCTCCGGCGGTTAAACTTGCAAATTGCCAACGATCGCCCCAAAGCTCTTCCGGCAGTGGTACAGGTGGATTACGTTTCATAAAAATAAGGTGCCTTAGAGGAATAGATTTAGCACTAATGCCGCCAAAAATGTCAGCAGCGCTGCCACGGCAAATAGATAAAAAATCGCACGGGGCTTAAACATTGTCAATAATAGGCCGATCGCCTTCAGGTCAATCATGGGGCCAAAGACTAAAAATGAAACCAATGAACCCGTTGTAAAGGTTGAGGCAAAGGACAGCGCAAAAAATGAGTCTACGGTTGAGCAAATGGATACCAGCGCGGCCAAGGTCATCATCGCCACAATAGAGGTCACCGGATCTTGCCCCAAGCCCAGCACCACCTCACGCGGCACAAAGCTTTGAATCACCGCCGCCACCAAACTTCCCACAATCAACACCGCTGACAGTTCTCGCAATTCTTGGGCCATGCCTTCGACCAGTAGTTTGATGCGCAATCCGATCGGTTGGTTAACCATTTCCATCATGGTTGCCTTCATCGCTTGAGCATCGTCCGTCGGCAAGGGGGTGTTGGATTTTCCTAGGAAAAATGTCCCGGAGGAGAGGAGAGAGTTTTCCGCCAATCGCCCTTGTTCCCGTTTGCGTCGTGTATCTAAGCTCGTGACCAACGATGGCTGCAAAAATGGTGAGAGGTCAGACTGCAAACTAAACAAAAATCCCATTAATGTTGCGATCGCTAGCGACAGTCCAATCCGTAAAAAGACAATTTCTGGCTGGTCGCGGAATGCGGTCCAAGTGGCCCAAAACACAATTGGATTGATAGTAGGTGCTGCGATTAAAAACCCGATCGCGACCGATGCAGGTGCGCCTTGGGTCATTAAGCGCCGCGCCACTGGAATATTGCCACATTCACAGACTGGAAATAAGAATCCAATGCAGCTTCCAAATAAGGAGCCGAGGAGTGGATTTTTGGGCATCCAACGAAGAAGCTGACGTTCACTGACAAAAAAGGTCAAAATCCCCGAAAAAAAGACCCCAATCAATAGGAATGGGATCGCTTCAATCATTAAACTGAGGAATAGAGTAAAGGTGCTATTAAAATGCTCCATGCTCTATAACTCTGCAAACTATTTGCTTACGATATGAAATCAAATGGCTCTGGCGAGGTTTGAACTTGCGACCTTGGGCTTATGAGTCCCCTGCTCTACCACTGAGCTACAGAGCCGTAACCTGCCTATTACAATACTGATTTGATCGTCCTAAGTCAAGCGATCGCCGCCATTTTTTTCGCCGATCGCCATGGCCTCTCGATCGAGATCACGATCATGGATCCATATCTTATGAAGAGGTATATGTAGCCCAAAAACGACGTTGCAAAAAATAATAGCGTCGCTTTTAAAACTATCAAAGACCTAATCTCATTCAGTTTTCGATCGGTCTATGTCGCGGAGGTCTAGCCACGATTGTTAGGCAAATAGGCCATAGGATTAACGGCACCTTGACCACCGGGATGAATTTCAAAGTGAAGGTGAGGTCCAGTACTGTTGCCCGTACTTCCCATGAGAGAAATTTGTTCACCTTGGCTTACTTGTTGACCAACGGAAACCAAAATTCTATCGTTGTGTGCATACCGTGTCATCGTGCCATCGGCATGGTCGACTTCGACCAAATATCCGAACCCACCGTCATTGTATCCAGCGTAGGAAATAACACCCGGTGCAGCGGCCACAATGGTAGTCCCTATGGGTGCTGCAATATCAATGCCTCGGTGAGGACGACCCCAACGCTGACCATATCCAGAGGTCATCACCCCTTGAGATGGCCAAATAAATCCATTCATAGCACCGCCGCCCTTACCGCGAGGTAGGTAACTATCCGCTGCACCGATCGTCGGCATTTCAGGGGAGACCATTCGACGGGTCGAAGGCTGAACCAATGGGGCATAGGCATCAGTACCAACAGAAACACGAGCTAGTACCCGAGGGGCAATAGATCCCTTGATTTCCGGAACGCTTTGGAACGGTACTGGCGTAAGACCACGGCTCGTGGATGCATTACCTAGGTCTGGATTCACGATTGGACGTTGAATTGTAGGTAGTGATGGCGTTGGTAATGTGCCGACTGACTGAATCGATCGTACGTCAGGTCGGTATGCAACTGTTGTGGGCTGATATTTCTGACGTGCTTTTGTTACATCCGCCATTAAGCCATCAGCATAACGACGACTTTCAACAGCCTGACCCGGTAGAGGCGGAGCTGGAGCTTCAGCTTCTGATTCCACATTGAAAGATGGGGTTGATGTCGCAATCGTCTGGAATACTTCAGGATATACAGGTGCGACCTTTTTTGGGGCAACCTTCAGAATCTGATCGGTCTTTAGGACATTTTGGTTTGTGATTTGATTCAACGATGCGAGCGCTGATGGAGACATTCCATGGCTTCGAGCGATCGTGGATAGATTCTCACCTGGCGAAACCTGATGGGTTACAAATTCAGATGACTGAGCTTGGATAAATGGAACTGATGCTAATTTAAATTCCTCAGAACCAAACTTCGTAGATCTTTTGCTTACTACAGAGGGCTGCTTCTTCACCTTTGAAGTTGCACTATCTTGACGAATCTCAACAAGTCTACTTGGAACTAACTGCGTCTTCACCTCGTCTAAAGAAATCACCTGACCAACGCGGAGAACTGAGTTCGCATCCAATTGGTTTAGCAGAGCGACAGTTTGAAGACTCACACCGTGAATTTTGGCGATTTGGGATAAATTTTCCCCTTCTTGAACCGTATGATGCGAGGGCACTGATACTTGCCGTGCTGATTCAGTCGAATTTGAAGATGCAAGAGTAGGAATCAATTCTTGGGCAACTCTGGGTGCCTCAGTACTCAATGCGTCAGTGCTATCGATCTCTACTGCGATCGCAGCATCTCCAGCATGCAGAGCAAAGAGTCCACAAGTCCCGATTATTGCAACACCAAACATTGCAGTAGAACCATACGAGCGGTGAGGTGCATGAGTCATTTTCTTACCGAGACCTCCATCAGAAGAGGCTTCGCTACCACACATGTCGGTAGAGATACTTTTCTGGGGAATTGTGCTTTCCAATCGAAAACCTCCTAAATGTCCAGCGTTCAACTGTTCTTAGAGCCACACACATCATTCAAAATTCCATCTACAGTCGAGCTGTAAGAAAAATGAATGTACTCCGACCACACTTTAGTTACGTAATGTTGCTTTTGTCAAACGGAAATATTTCTATCTCTCAATGCTTTGCAACGAAACTATATCTAAATCGAATAACAAATAATAACCAGTTCCATGGAAACTGCTGGATTTGTTAAAGAACATCTGATTGCTCAAGTACCTTAACAGGAAAAAACAATCTTGGCATATGTCTCGTAGATGAGTTTGCCCTAAGTGTTGTGCAGAACTTGGGGAGTGCCCGATACTACTGCCTTGTGGCGATCGGGCCTAAGTGTGTCGGTAAAATCAATCATCTAAGACACCTCTTAAAATTGGTGTAATACAGTTTAGACAAGGAGTCCAGGCTTTGTCAGTACCACTCAGCTTAGGTGCAAGACCGAAGATTGAGCTATCACTTCGCCTACCTATGTTGACCAATAGATAGAGCTTGAGGAGTCAGTATTTCTGCGGATCTTATGATTGGAAATTGTTATCACTGCCAGAAGCCCTTTTGTGGCGCATGTGACGGACAAAATAAAAATGTTTCCGATCGCAAAATAAAAATACTGCATCCCTAGACTAATCCTATAAAACTCAGTAGCAATACGCCGGGGCTTAAATTCTCTTTATTTTAGGGTCTTTTAGAAAGGATGTTCGTTCAGGTCTAGGGTGTATTCAAATATCCCAACTGCCGTCGCGATTCAAACAGCCCAACTGCCACACTAACCGAGAGATTTAGGCTGCGGACCCCCGTTTCTCCCATGGGAATTCTGACCAAGGTTGAGCATTGATCACACACTTCAGGGGACAAACCACTCGTTTCCTTGCCGTAGATCAACCAATCATTCTCACGGTATTCGATTTGTGTATAACTCAATCGTCCACGAGTGCTAAAGCCAATCCATCGTCCTCCTAGTTCTTGACTGTGGCGAGCAAAGTCTTCAAAGGACGCGTGGCATGTCAGGGGCACGTATTGCCAATAATCAAGGCCAGCACGTTTGAGGTATTTATCGCTTAATTCAAAGCCCAATGGCTCGATTAAATGTAGCTCTGTCCCTGTGGCGGCGCAGGTTCGGGCAATGTTTCCCGTGTTGGGTGGAATTTCTGGGTTAACGAGGACAATACGCGGCATAGTAAGGGGTTTCAGGGATATTGAGTAAATGAGCGTAGAACGATCTGTATAGTCTCTAAGGGCTAAACCTATAAACTTTCTTGATACTTAGATTCGATTGGGTCATTGATTAGTTTTTTAAATCAATTAGAAGGAGTATCTCAGAAAATATGATTTTCCTCCTCCTATATATTTTAGAAACTCAGACTTAAGAGAGACTCACTTCTGCTCTGAGGGAAATTTCTTGGGTTTTCATGTCTTCGATCGCGTATTCGATGACTTGTTCGCGGCTCCAGCCTTGATTAGATAGCTGGATCCAGCGTATGGATTCATTTCCTTCTCGCAGAATTTTTTTAATGGGAAGCAGAAAACAGCTAAAGCCTTCTTGTTTTGCCGTGGGCCAGACTTCTTCATATAGAGATTGGATCCAGTCACGGGCGACGATCGGTTTCCCGGTTTGCCAATGGGTGAGGGTGCTGTCGAGGCTGGATTTTGCGGAACGTAGCTCATTTTCACTGGCCATATTGACTAGATCTGTTCCGCGATCGCCGATCGGCAGTTCACTCATGACCAATGGATCCAGGTCAGGATTCTCCATGGCTTGAATTAATCTGGCTTCTAGCAATGCTGTGATGGCGAGCAAATCTATTGGATTGCTGACCAAATCGCAAATTCTCATCTCTAAACGGTTGAGTATATAGGGACGACGATCGCCATTGGGCCGCACAGATGACCAAAGATGGCGAACATTTTGCATGGTGCCTAGGCGAAGTTGCTCTTCCGTCCATGCAATAAAATCTTGATGGCTGGTGAAGAGCGGGACGAACGCCGGAGTTTGTGGAAAAACCGACCAACGAGTGGAATGAGAGCCAGTTATGTCTCCGTTGAAAAAGGGCGATGATGCACTTAGGGCTAGATACAGTGGCGCTTCGACTCGGACTAATCGACAAAGACGCATCAGAACATCAGGGTCGCTTACACCAAGGTTGATATGGACGCTGGCAGTCACGACTTTGGTGCCATAAGTTTGTTCGATATAGGTATGGTATGGATTTCCTGGATCCGATCGCCAAAACCGATTAGCTGAACCTGCCAAGGGCAAGGTGCTTCCCGGAATTAAAGTGTAGCCATCCGGTTTTAAATAGTCCCGAAGCGTGGCGCGGGGCTGGAGTAAATCTAGGAGCGATCGTTCGTAGCGGTAGCTGGGCGCTGTGGTGTACTCCACATTTCGACTGTCGGGTTCACGAATGAAACCTTCTAAATCCGCCACAATTCGATCGGACAGTCCCACGATGTCGCCATTTGGGGTTCCGGTGTAGACTTCGATTTCAAATCCCTTCGAGAGCATGAGTCACTCACCTTATATATAGGTAGAATTTTTGGTGTCTGAATGTGGAGTCGTACAGACTTCAGAACTGTACCTGAAACCGAGGCTTCAGAATCGATCGTCCGAAAAACAGCATCGTAAATCTTAAAAATAATTTGTCCCATATAAAACCACCCCCAAGACTCTTGAGGGCGGTATTTCAGGCTTTTCAATGGCCAGCGAGCGTAAGCTTAAAACCGCAGTCCTAATAGGAGGAGACCTCGCCAGCATTGCCGCGCTGCTGCATTCGTTCCTTTGCTTTTGCGGCGCTTTTTTTCAATGCATTTAACCTGGATTCATAGCGTTGACGCTGTTGTTTTTTTGGTGTTTGTTCGACCAGTGACTTCAGGGCACTCCCTAAACTTTTGTAGGCATTGGGTAAGGTGTAGCCAAATCGAGTGGCTAAAGAAATCGCTCGTTCGTCGGCCTCTATTGCCTCTCGGGTTACTTTCTCACCATTATTTTTATTGTAAAGTCTCCAGCCCGCAAATCCAGATAGTCCTGCGGCCAAAATCAGCAGCAGTCCATCTTGGACCCATAGTTCACCCACTGCGCCGCCCAGTCCGATCGCCAGCGCCGCCATTTCCCAACCATCACGAGGAATGGTGTCGGCTTGAACTCGGCCTACTTCATGCCAAAACAGAAGATTGCGTTGATCGATCGCAAGTTGATCCCATTTCGGCATATCAATTTGAACCTCCACTTCGTCGCGTCCAATTTCTTCACTGGTGATCAGTGTTGGGTTGACGGCAGTGGCGACCTCAATAGAAACCCAACTTTGAAGTTCTGGGGGAAGCAGCGTCTTCAAGCGCCGGAGTTCGCTCATTTCCGCACGGGCAGTTGAGGCGGCATAGGATGTCATAGACCTACTCCAGATAGACAAAAAATATACATCCCACATCATATCGAGTCCTAACAAATTTAGGAGGGAAATGATGTGGTTTATCTTAATTTCTATTGTGGCGGACAATGCCATCGGGTGGCAACTGAATTAACCGCCCTGTGCCGTTCGGGTTTCTGGTAGGAGTTGAGGCGAAGGGGTGGAATGCTGGGAAATCAACACCATGGGTAAAACAAAGGTCAAAATGGCAATTATTGTCCCAAAAAAGTTGGACAAGGCCAGATTAGACGCTAAGTTAGATAGCGGGGCGGTGGATTCGGGGGAAAGACGATCGGACAGTGGGAGTAAACTACCAGGTTGCATAATAAGCAGGGTAAAAGGAAAACTGAAAAAATTAGTTGCAGCACTCATCAATTGAGTACTCTTTAGCTAAATGTAAGAGGCAGCAAGCAACAGCTCTTGCTAATTATGCCTGAGGATTGAGCGTTGAAAGTCAACCTTAAGGATGAAATTGCAATTCAACGATCGGTGAGAATCAAATTGTGTAGAAATTGTGGGGGGGACACACGTCTATTGTAGTGGTCGCCCCTGAGAAGTATGTATCTCAGCCATCTTTTCGAGAAATTTGTCGTTGGGGATCTGAATTGGGCGCATCGTTTCCAGTGGTCTTCAGAAGTCACTGCGATCGCGCAGGGTTTGGTGAATCCCTTGCAGTTCAATTAGAATTTCTCTTAATAGATCGTGGGTCGGGTCCGGAGCGCGGTTTTGGACCTCAATCACGACTTGTTTAATTTTTAAAACTTCTTTGGCAAAGCGTGCGACTTCACTAGGATGAAAAAGTAGTGGATCCGTATGGTGCGATCGGATTTCCGGGTTGAGATGCTTGGGACTGTAGGGGAGATTAAGTTGGTTGAGATCAGTGTTGGCATAGCGATACACTGATGCACGCGATCGGCTAAGTGCGCTTTCAACCGCATCAACATCCATCAATCCAAAAGTTGGCACGGGTTCGGACAATGGTTCGAGCAGTGGTTCAGGTAGGGGTAAATCAGTCATTTTGGAAAATTTCAGATGCGGACGATATGGATTGCGATCGTTAGTTTAAAGCAAATTTGACGATTCCCGTCTCACTGTCTCATTTTGGCGCAACCAATACAAAATTTCCTGCTCTAACTGTTCGAGTTCGCGGAAGACTTCCTGTCTAAACCAAGAACCAAATGTATCTAAGGGCGTGAAATTTGGGTTTGGGGTCCATTTCAAATCTTGGGCTACCGGAGTCATGTGATTGCCCTTCAGTTTTACAATTTCGGTGCGTCCGGGAAACCGATCGTCCAAAATCACAGACAGTGGACGGGTTTGGTCTAGGGTGTCATTGCTAAATTTCACCAGTAGATTATTCGAGACTTCATAGCGATCGCGCACTATCTGATTGGTGGTTTCGGGAGATGGCGTAAATTCAGGGGCTGTCATGGGATTCATTTTCGGTGCGAATTGCGTCATCATTTGGGCTACCTGATCCATCATGGGAATTGAATCTTTGGCGGCAAAGTTATTAAAGGAAATCAAGATGTTTCCCGATCGCTTCACCTCATATAAGCTGCCAATCAGTAAATGCAATTTGCATCCCATGCTGTGGCCCATGCCATAGATCGGTAGATTTCGGGCGGACATGTAGCGATCTTCAAGGGCATATAGAGTGCGATCGAATTGCCACAGAACATTTTCAGCGATCGTGGTGTGTGCAAACGTATTGACGAACGGAGTCGCGATGACAACATAATCTTGCTGGGCTAGAAATTCTAAGAGTCGGCGATAGGTGATGTGGGGCAAGGTGGCGACAAATGCTCCTCCCAAAAAATGAATAATTCCCAAGGGCTTACGTGGGATCAAAACCCAATTCCCTGCAATTTCTAACCAATCCATTCGTCCGCCTCATCGAAATCATGTTTTTTGAGTGAGATAGGCAACTTTTACAAATCCACACAAACCCCACACTTTAATCTTAGGATGCAAACAATGTCTTCCTTTGGATGTGATTTCCCCCTTCGTCGGTTCGGTTCTACGGTGCCGACTAAAAAGTCCTTCGGGTACTCTCATAGATGTGAGTCTTGGCAGTAAGTTTTGTAGGGCGATTGACTCAGTTTTAATCTTTACCTTAGGTTGCGTGTTATGGGCGAGTGGATCTTGCCAACGTTAAGTCAAGTTTTGAGTTTCATGCAGGGGATGTCGCGTCCTAGTTTGTCTGTTGCATCGCGTCAGCTTCAGGCTGAACATCAATGGACAGGGGCTGTTGCGGCGCTTGAAGCTCTTTTGGAAACGGTGGATGAGTCTGAATCAGGACTTGTTTTGTCGGGACCATTTCCAATTTTGAGCCACTCTAGTCTTCTACAGCGCTTTAATGTTTGGGCCTTTGCTGCGGATCCATCTCTCCAAGCGATCGCGTCTTTTTTTCAGCTTCCGCCATCTAGTGAAGTCCCCACCGTTAGCCTCGAAACCAGCTTGACGTTACCGTTGTTGCCGAGCGATCCGATCTCGGCTGAGCATTTTTGTTTGGTGTTGACCTCGAAATTCAGCCTTGTCATGGTGTTGGGTGAAGACGTTGATCGTCAACCAGGCTTTTGGTTTTCGTTTGATCCCGCTGAAGTGTTGCAGGCTTGGCAGGTCTTGAGATTGCGGGTGGTGATGTTGAGTCAAGAGCAAATGCAGAAGCTCGATACGATTGTTGAAGCCTTTCCTCCAGTGACGCCGCATTTTTCTACGGTGTCCTATTTTAGTCAAATTTTGTTGTCGTACTTGCCGCCGATCGAAGCGCCTCGTTTGCTTCATACACCTATTCCATTGCGGGATCCAAAGCATGAAAGTGAACCTCGTAGTTTGGATGTGGAATTATTGACGGCCATTGCCCATGAAGTTCGTACGCCCTTAACGACGATTCGGACCTTGACGCGACTTTTGATGAAACGAAAGGATATGTCAGCGGATGCGCTCAAACGGCTGAAGGTGATCGATCGCGAGTGTAGTGATCAAATCGATCGGTTTGGCATTATTTTCCGTGCTGTGGAATTAGAAACATCCGAGACCAAAGATTTCTCTCTGACTGCAACTTGTCTCAATCAAGTTTTGAGTCACAGCATTCCTCGTTGGCAACAGCAGGCTAGCGATCGGGGGTTAGTGCTAAATATTGTGTTGCCGGAAGGATTGCCTGCTGTAGTGAGTGATCCGATTATGTTGGACCAGGCGCTGACCAGTTTGATTGAACGATCGGCCAGGTCATTACCGTCTGGCAGCAAAATCCAGGTCGAAGTTAGCCTTGCTGGTGATCAACTTAAGTTACAAGTTGAAACTCAGCCGGACGAATCTTACTCAACTCATCAACCGCTTTTACAATCCCTAGGCGAAATGTTAACGTTTCAGCCAGAGACAGGGGTTTTGAGCCTTAATTTAACTGCCACGAAAAACATCTTTCAGGCCTTAGGCGGCAAGCTGACCGTGAAAGAACGATCTGTCCATCATGGCGAAGTCTTTACGTTGTTTTTACCTTTGCAAGGAACCAGTCATGACCAGTTTGGCCAGAAGTTTTTTGTCTGAGACATTTCATCTGAAACATTTCATCTGAGATTAACTAATTGAGCAATTTATATATGAGACACCGATTACCGAAAGGTATCAATTACAGCATCAAATATCGAGCAGTGGCCCATCCATTAATGCCCTTGCTTTGCACTGGAACCCAAGTTTCTCCATTTATGACAGGCCGATCGGCTCCGCGCACTGTCACTCGATCGCCACAATTTACCTGAGTTGCAACCGTCCCTAATCCTGCATTTTGACGAATATTAACAGCTTGAATGTTCCCTGGACAGCGCACTAACACGCGTGTTGTTTGAACTGGAGTTGTGATGGCAGTTGTAAGAGGGGTTGTGGTTTTAGCGTTGGTAAATGTGGATTGTTCTGTTTTGGGTAAGGCAATCTCTGGCATGGAAACCTTTGCCTTATGCCAATTTGGTGTCCCGAGCATTGACCATCCGGCAACAGCGTAGAATAGGTTAATTGCGAGACGTTCAGCCCATTCGGTTGCTTTTCCGGGAGATGCCTTTGGAATAAGAAAGGACAAGATTACGGGTAACGTTAAAAATTTGGGGAAAGAAGACATCCTAATTTACGCTAGAAGTATTAACTTTTTTAAGAGTACCCAGACAGCCGCTCTCTCATCCCTTCGTGGACATTTATAGCCGATCGCTTTTTTGAGTTTTAACCGCAATTTTCTACAGCAAGACTATGACGATCGAACAGATATTAGGTGGGCTATTTATTTTGATGATCGGACCGATTGTGGGCACCATCAAACCACTTTGGCGAGATAAAACAAGCTGGGCGATAGCGCAAGGGATTTTATGTGTGGGTGTCTCGAAGTTTTTATTCTCCTATTTGTTTCAGGCCCAATTTTTGGCGACGGGAAGTTCTGAGTGGGCTATGGCCTGGGACATGATTGCGTTGATGGGGTTGGTGCTGGCCCGATCGTTGCGGGGCGATCGCGTGGATTTGTGGAGCATTGCGGCGGGTTATGGGTTACATGATCCAATTTCGGCGGGACTTGTGGCCTTGCTCTCGGGTGCGGGAGTGATCTGTTTTCGGACTAGTAAGCAGGGTCTCAAAGTCTTGTTATTGGCCATTATGCTCGTGACAGCGCTGCGATATTCGACCAATCAACCGCTCCTTGTTATGACAGGTTTGCTGTGTACGTTGATTTATTGGAGTTATGAAAAAGCCGATCGATTGAAGCCGTCCGAAAAAGCTAATCTGCCTGAGACTGAGTTGAAATTCTTTCGGGCAGATGCGGCGGTGATGACATTTGACGATCGGGTGTTGGCGTTACAGGCGGGCCAACCTGCGGCCTATTTATCTGAATTGCGCCGATCGGGGTATTCAGTGCCTCAAGGTTGGATGGTTTATCCCGGTGATGATCTTGAAACGGTAATTACTCTGGCTACGCCTACGGCTCAGTTTCCAGCGATCGTTCGATATTCTCATTTACTAGCTAATCCCTTAGACGATCGGACTAAACAGGTGTGGGAGAGCAAAAGCGATCAGGAATTGCGGACTGCTTTGTTGCAAGCATTTGATGGTGCGAAGGCTTCGATGGTGTTGATGGTGATGCCGAAAGTGTGGGCGGTGTTTTCGGGGGCGGTGCGCGAGGTGATGCCGGGTTATGTGTTGGTGACGTGCGGGGAGGAGCGGTTTGAAGTGCGATCGAAGGGACAAATTTCAGCTAATGTGAAAACCTATGAAACGCCCGATCGACTGATTCGAGAGGTGGCGGATTTACTGTCTAAGCTGCAAAAAGAGTTTGGTGAGGACTATAAAAAACAGTTGGGTGGGGGGTTTTTAATTGATTGGATGCACGACGGAGAAACAATATGGATTTGGGGTATTCGTGGGTTGTGAATACTAGGTAAATACTGGGTGGATGACAACTTGTTTGAATAGGGCGGGAATTACTGAAGTCGATCGCGTAGAACGGGACAAATGTTCGCTATTCTATAGTGATGTTAAGTTCTGTTAATAAAGTTTATTGCATTCTCCTTCATTTGGGTTTAGGCGCGAGTCTATGAAGTGTGTTATCAATCGTCGAGCGCAATTCTCGGCTAGTCATCGCTATTGGTTGCCGGAGCTGAGTGAGGCTGAAAATGCCGATCGTTTTGGACCCTGTATGCAGTTTCCAGGTCACGGGCACAACTACACGTTGTATGTTTCGATGCTTGGGGATTTGGACGCAAATGGAATGGTTCTGAATTTGTCAGATGTGAAGCATGTGATTAAGCATGAAGTCACGGGGCAATTAGATTTTTCCTATCTCAATGAGGTGTGGGAAGATTTTCAGCAAACATTGCCGACGACGGAAAATTTGGCGCGAGTGATTTGGAATCGCCTGTCGCCCCACCTTCCTGTGGTGGATATCAAATTGATCGAAAATGAAAACCTTTGGGCTGAGTATCAAGGAAACGCTATGGAAGCTTACCTGACCGTTAG
>JANXNM010000606.1 GCA_025354065.1 Synechococcales cyanobacterium 340R_concoct_173_sub
AAGAGTGCTGATTTATTCCTAGGGAATGTCTCACTTACTCCAATTCAAGGAAATGGGAGCTTGCCGGGAAGTTATAGTTTCTCACTCTTCCAAACTGATACGACTGACCCTAGTGTTCGGAATGAATTTGTTCAGTATTGGGCTGCACGAGGTCAAGTTGGTACAAAGGTCTCCGGCTTTATTGGAATGATTATCGATCCTTCGGGTCTCGTTTTAGATGCAAACCCAAATAACAATAAAAACCAAGGTGTGAATCTTGATCGGGTTGTCATTGATGTAACGATCGCAGCAGGAACCATAACATAAGGTTAACCGAATCACAGGATAAAATCCTCCGATCGTGCCTTAACTAGGTCTACAATCGGGGGATTTTTGTATGGGGCAGATAAAGCTCTACACTGATGGAATCTAATGTTTTCTTCCCAATATTGAGTGGAGTGTCATGGCTGTCGATCGTCATTTTTGGTCTAGTTGGCTATCTCGGATAATTGCCTTTGCAATTGTGGTCGGGCTTAGTTTGGGAGGATTTTCGGAGAGCGCTCAAGCCGCTGCATCTGCTGCTGCAAGTGGAAACCCATTAGCCGAAGAAGGGGGAACCTTAGCCGGACGAGACATGTCCGGGGCACAGTTACCAACAGAAGAATTTTCTAACGTTGATCTCGATCGTACGAATTTGAGTAAAGCAAATCTGATTGGTACGGTCTTTAGCACCTCGACGCTAACCGGAACTATTTTTCGAGGCGCTAATCTGACCCAGACCATCATGGATCAAGTCAGGCTGTTAGATGTCGATTTTAGTGATGCCATTTTGGAAGATGCCATGATGTTACGCACCGAGTTCCGAAATGTGAAAATTGAAGGTGCAGATTTTTCTGGTGCAATTCTGAATGCATTTCAGGTCAAGCAACTTTGCGTGTTTGCCAGTGGCACTAATTCCAAGACAGGGGTTGATACAAGAGAGTCTCTTGGTTGTCGAGAGTAAACGACAGCCTAAATAAAAAACGGAGGATTTTTAAAGTTCTCCGCTTTTCCAGCGTCTACCAATTATTGTTCAAGACTCATTCCCATTCTATTGTCCCTGGTGGCTTAGACGTAATGTCATAAACTACCCGGTTTACCCCTTTTACTTCGTTAACAATACGGGTCGATATTGTCTCAAGTATCTCATAGGGAACTCTCGCCCAATCTGCCGTCATCCCATCTTCACTTTTCACCATCCGAAGCACAATAGGGAACGCATAAGTTCGCTTATCCCCCATCACCCCAACACTTCGCACAGGCAATAAGACCGCAAATGCCTGCCAGATCTCATTATAAAGACCTGCTTTATTAACCTCTTGACGAACGATTAAGTCCGCATCGCGCAGAATATTGAGCTTTTCTTCAGTAATCTCGCCCAAAATTCGGATTGCTAATCCAGGACCGGGGAAGGGTTGGCGCTTAACAATTTCATCCGGCAAGCCCAAAATTTGGCCCACTTTTCGGACTTCATCTTTAAATAGTTTACGGAGAGGC